>NZ_JASUSU010000030.1:0-34983 GCF_030445905.1 Oceanotoga sp.
AACAATTTAATTATAACCTATGGAGGTAAATATCCCTTTTAACATCGTTTAAAATTACTTTAAATAAACGTTTTTAGAATTTAGAAAGATACTATTTTATTTTAATTAAAGGAGGTGAAAAGTCTGATAGACAAATATGAAAAATTACCACAATATCTAAAAGACAATGCTAGGTTTTGTGTGTGGAAACAGGAAGCTGGTAAAGGAAAAGTCCCCTATCAAGCAAATGGTAAAAGAGCTAAAGCGAATAAGGTAAATACCTTTACAGATTTTAAGAATGCTCTTGATGTAGTAGATAAATTTGATGGTCTAGGTATTGGTATCTTTAATAAGATATCTGCCATTGATATAGATAATTGTATAGATGCTAGTGGTAACTACTCGGATTTAGCCAAAGATGTAATGGACATTTTTAAGGGTTCATATATAGAGAGAAGTCCATCTGGAAAAGTAATAAGAATTATCTTTCTAATAGATGGCTTTTCTTATGACAAGAGACTCTATTATATCAACAATCAAAAGCTGGGCTTAGAAGTTTATGTTGCAGGTAGCACTAACAAATATGTGACTATTACTGGTAATGTAATTAATCAAGGAAAGATCCTTCTAGCTAATGACAAGCTTCAAGTTTTGCTAGATAAGTATATGCAAAGACCAAAGACTAATACAGGCATAGCAAATAAAGAAAGTAGCTCTTATCTAACTGACAAGTCGGTTATAGAAAAGGCAACTGGATCAGCTACAGGAAATAAGTTTAATGCTCTATGGAAAGGTGATACAAGTTCTTATCCTTCCCAGAGTGAAGCTGACCTTGCTCTATGCTCCATCTTAGCTTTCTGGTGTGGTAGAGATATTAATCAGATGGATAGGCTCTTTCAGCAAAGTGGTCTAATGCGTGATAAGTGGCATAGAGTACAGTCTGGCTCAACTTATGGCCAGATAACTTTAGAAAAAGCTATTGCTAACACAAAAGAAACCTATAGTCCTATGGGCAAGAATTCATCTGCTAGTGAGGACTTTATGGCAGACAAGCTTATGGATTTAAGCAAACTGGAGCCGTTTAAGAACCCTAGATATTACAGTAACGATATTGGCAACAGTAATCTTTTTGCAGACTTCTATAAGTCTATAGCAAGGTATGTACCAGAGAGAAAGAAATGGTTTGTATATGATGGAATAGCTTGGAGGAGCGACACAGGAAATTTAAAGGTTATGAAACCATGCAAGAATCTAGCTAATCAGCTCATGTACTATGCCCTTTCAATAAAAGATGAAAACCTTAGAAAAACCTATATAAAATCAGCTGGCAAGTGGCAGGAAAGAAGAACAAGAGAGATTATTTTAAGAGATGCTGGAGATGTCTACCCTTTATCCATGTCTGAATTTGATAAGGATATATATCTGCTCAACTGCTTAAATGGAACTCTTAATTTACAGGATGGTAACTTTTATCCCCATAAAGCCAGTGACTATATAACAAAGATAGCAGGAGTAAATTATGACCCTAATGCTGTATGTAATCGTTGGATAGATTTTGTTGATGAGGTTATGTGTGGTGATAAAGAAAAGGCAGAGTTTTTTCAGAAAAGCCTCGGATATGCTTTAACTGGTGATACCCGTTATGAAAGTATGTTTATTTTATTTGGAGCAACTACTCGTAATGGCAAGGGTACATCCATGGAAACCTTCCTAAATATTTGTGGAGACTATGGTAGGACTAGTAGGCCAGAAACAATAGGTATGAAGATAAATTCTTCTGGCTCTGCTCCATCTGAAGATGTGGCTAGACTTGCAGGTGCTAGATTTGTCAATATAAGTGAGCCAGATAAGAAGTTAGTTTTAAGTGCAGCTCTACTAAAGAGCCTTACTGGTAATGACACTATTAATGCCAGATTTCTTCATGAGAATAGTTTTGACTTTAGACCACAATTTAAGATTTTCATTAATACTAATCATTTGCCTATGGTAACAGATTTGACACTCATAACTAGTGGAAGGGTGAAGATCATTCCCTTTGAAAGGCACTTTGAAGAATGGGAACAGGACAAGAACCTAAAGAATCTCTTTTCAAAGGAAGAAAACCTAAGCGGTATTTTAAATTGGGTTATTAAGGGCTACAGAAAAATTCAAACAGATGGTTTTAAAGTTCCTGCTACTGTTAGACAGGCTACTCTTGATTACCATAAGGAAAATGACAAGATAGGACTATTTGTTGAAGAAAGGCTTACCAAAGATGCTAATGCAGAAGAACGGACATCCGCTCTTTATTTTGCTTATCAAAACTGGTGTAGGGATAATGGCTACTATACAGAAAACGCTAGGAACTTTAAATCTTCTCTAGCTAGTATAGGAAGAATTGCTAGGAAGAGACCAAAGGCTGGTGGAGGCATGACCACACTATTAATAGGCTACAAGTTAAATGATGATTTTACAGATTTTTTAAAGTAAAAGAAAATGTAGCAGATGTAGCAGGTAAAAAGGTAATTTCCTTATAAGAAAGCAATATATGAAAGCTCTACTTTTTCCTGCTACAAGTGGCTACAAAAACTAAAGCCTTGTTTTTAAGGCTTTTTATTGTGGAATAGAAAGGAGGAAAACCATGAGTTCATTCAAACTGGTAAGAGAAGGTGGAAGATTAAAGCCTAGACATTTCTATGGTAATGCATTGAGAATCGATCATGAGTGTGGTTGTGACTATTACATGACAGTCCATGATGACCATAGAGCAAGAGTTCATCGTGCAAATTCTAATAACTACACAGACTTAGAAAGCCTTCATGTTTGTTGTCCTAAGTGCATAAGCAAAATGGTGCCTATTCATTCTTCATTTAACAATGACAACACTCAAGTCTTTAAGTGTGTCATATGTGAAGGTATTAGGGGTAGGGGCTAGTAAATCTTTAGAACTTTTAAAGACGGACAGCGGCGTGGGGCATCGTGTAAAAAAACGCAGTTTCAAACAAGGTAATAGGCCTAGGCCTAAATAATAATTAAATGGAGGAAATTTATATGTTAAATACAAGAATTTATAATCAAGCATTTTGGAGTAAAATGAGAGGCACTTTAATAAATCATGATGATTTAAAAGATGGGCAGATAGATGGAGGTTACCAGCTTCCTAATGACAGCCTAGACAAATTCTACAAGGCTCTAGAAAGAGATAATCTTTTTAGAAGACTTGTAACTGTTCTTAGCCTAACAAATCTTGAAGGAACAGTTCATGCTACTACTTCTACAGGCAGTGCTGGGGTTGTAGAGGAAGGAAATCTTATCCCAGAGGATGGAGATAAATTCACTCAGTTTCCTGTAAGGTCATATAAGATTGCTAGTATAGCAAAGCTTAAGGAATCATTTGTATCCGATAATGACTTTAATCTAGAAAAATATCTAACTACAGATTTTGCTAGAAGATTTGGTAGAGCTGAAGAAGATTTATTCATCAATGGTAATGGAACAACAGAGCCTACAGGCATCTTATCTATCAGTGAATCAATAAATGCTAAGGAAACTAATACACTTTCTTATGATGAAATTGTAGAACTGTACTTTTCGATAGAAGCAGAATATAGAAAAGATGCAGTGTTCATTATGAATGATGAAACAGCTTTTTATCTTAGAACATTAAAAGATGATGATGGTAACTATTTATGGAACTCTAATAATGATACGATCTTTGGTAAAGAAGTTATTACATCTCCCTATATGCCAAGTATTGAATCTGGCAAACAGCCTATTATCTTTGGAGATTTATCCTTCTACTGGGTAATTGAAAGAAAGCCTTTAGCTATACAGGTATTAAGCGAACTATACAAAAATCAAGGTCAAGTGGGCTTTATAGGCTATGAGAGAGTTGACGGTAAGCTTATAAGACCAGAGGCAGTTAAAACAATTAAGATGGCTTAAAAACATACGAACCCTTTAGCTCAAAAATGAGCAATAGCTAAAGATGTATATGTATAAATTATTCCTAGGCACTGAACCCAAATCTGGGCTCAGTGCCTAACTCTTTAAAAGGAAGGAGTGGTTTTGTGATTAAAGATGAGAAATTTAGGACTAGCAAAAAAGAAATAGCTGGTACTACTTATATAGTTGAATCTGGGGAGTGTGAAGAGGCTAAAGAAACTCCCTATTCTAAAATTGAAAGGTTAATTTCAAGTAATGCTAAGGAACTAGAAAAAGCAAGAAATAGTTTAGAAAGATATAAGAAAATTAGCTCGACTAGTCAGGGATAGTATTGTAATATACACAGTGCTAACCGCTTGAAGGCTGTCGGAAAGAATGGATAAAATGTTTAGACAGTTAAATAAGGTAAAGACACATATGGTTAGCACTGGTAATAAAATTACAGCCCTTTACTGCAGACTATCAAGAGATGATGAATTATCTGGTGATAGTAATAGTATCAAAAATCAGAAGGCGATTTTACAAAAGTATGCAGATGATAATGGCTTGAAAAACACAGTATTCTATATAGATGATGGCTTTAGTGGCACTACTTTTGATAGGCCAGATTTTAATCGTATGATTAATGATATAGAAGCTGGGAAAGTAGAAACTGTTATTATTAAAGATATGTCTCGTTTTGGAAGAGATTATCTAAAGGTTGGCTATTATACCGAGATAATTTTTCCCGAAGCTGACGTTAGATTTATAGCCATAAACAATGGGATTGACAGTGCTAATCAAGAGGATAGCGATTTTACTCCCTTTTTGAATATCATTAATGAATGGTATGCAAAAGATACTAGCAAGAAAATAAAAGCTGTATTTAAGGCAAAAGGTGAAGCAGGAAAGCCTCTAGCTACTAACCCTCCCTATGGTTATCTAAAAAGTAGCGAGGATAAGAACAAATGGATAGTTGATGAAGAAGCAGCTGAAGTTATAAAAGAAATATTTAAACTTTGTATGTCTGGCTTTGGACCAACACAAATAGCTAGAAAGCTAGAAGAAAGATCTATCTGCGTTCCTTCAGTTCACATAAGGAACATGGGTTTTAAACACCCAGCTAGACCACCTAAAAACCCTTATGCTTGGAACGCTCGAAGTGTGGCTGATATTCTCTCAAGGATTGAGTATTTAGGTCATACAGCCAATTTTAAGACCAGTAAAAAGTCTTATAAAAGTAATGTGACAATTGACAATGACCCAGAGGATTGGCTTATCTTTGAAAACACCCATGAAGCTATAATAGATGAAAGCACATGGAAGACAGTTCAAAAGATTAGAGAAGGCAAGCGCAGGCCTTCAAGGCTTGGTGAAATGGGTATCTTATCTGGAATGATGTTTTGTGCTGATTGTGGTAAGAAACTCTATCAAGTAAGAGGCAAAACCATACCTAAAGAAAGAGAGCATTTTGTCTGCTCTACCTATCGTAAGGTTAAAGGTGGCTGTTCTTCTCACCAGATAAGAAATATAATTGTGGAAGAGTTACTACTTGAGGACTTGCAAAAGATAGTAGCCTTTGCTAAAAATCACGAAGCTGAATTTGTAAAATTGGTTATGAATAAAACTGAGAAGAATTTGCTTAAGGAGCAAAGGCAAAATCAAAAGGAGCTAGATGAAGCTGTAAACAGAATCTCTGCCCTTGATACTATTATTGGCAAGCTCTATGAAGATCATGTCTTTGGTAAGCTAACAGAAGATAGGTTTATTAAGATGTCTTCTGACTATGAAAATGAACAGGAAGAACTAAAAGAGAAAGTAGAATTTCTTAGTGAAAAATTAAAGTTTGTCAAAGACCAAGCTTTGAATACAGACAATTTTCTAAAGCTAGTGAAAAAGTACACCGAAATTAAAAAGCTAGATGCTGAAATTATTAGGGAATTTGTGGACAAGATAATCGTCTTTAAAGCTGAGAAAGTTAATGGCAAAAGACAGCAGAAAATAAGGATATACTATAACTGCATCGGTGCTATAGAACTTCCTAATACAGAAAGCAAAACGGCATAGCCGATATATAAACCGACCATGCCATTTTTTTAGAATTATAAATCCCTATGGTAAAGTCCCCTTTTCTACTCTTTTTTATCATATAAATCTTTGTTTTTTTCTATTATATCAATAAACTTTTCTAAAATTTTTTTATCAAAATGTTCTGGTTTAGTCCTTTCATCACCATTAATGAGTATATCTATACTTTTTTCATGACTAAATGCTTCTTTATAAGGTCTTTTGGATCTTAAAGCATCGTATACATCTACAACAGATACTATTCTTGCTTCAATAGGTATTTCTTCTCCCATCAATCCTATTGGATAACCTGTACCATCCATCTTTTCATGATGAAATAAAGCAATATTTTTAGCTATTTTTAACATTTCTGAATTACCTATTATATTCGCTCCATAAATTGTATGATTTTTTATAATTTCCCATTCATCAGAGTTCAACTTGCCATCCTTTCTTAAATAATCTATAGGTATTAATATTTTTCCTATATCATGATAAAATGAATATTCCCTTATCTTTTTACAAAATTCTTCTTCAAAATTCATCTCTTTAGAAAGTTCATAACTCAAAAATGATATTCTTCCCATATGTTCAGAAGTTTCATAATCAAATTTTTCTGCTACTATGGTGAGTTTTTTTAGAGAATATTTGTATGCTTGTAATGTTTGCTCCTCTCTCCTTTTTAAGTTTAAAAATATTTCTATAAACTTAGAAAAAATTTCAAGATATTCTTTGGAATCTTGTGAAAATTCTATATCTTCATTAGAATTTAAGGAAATAGAACCTATAAACTTATTATCATCTAAAAGATCTATGAAAATAGTAGATTTAATATCATAAGAGCCTATTTCTTTGAATATATTTTCAGTTTCTAAAGGTATGTTTTGACTATTATTATATCTTTTTAAATTGTTAATTTGTTTAACATGATTGCTAACTTTTACAGCTGATTCAACTGGCATCCAAGCTTCAAGTGCTTTATTTGGAAATCCACTGACAGCTTTTATCTTCCAAATATTATTTTTTATGAGGGCTATTGAACCTTTTTCAGCTTCAGGAACTAATTTAACCATTTCTTTTATAGAATAATCAAGTATGAGATCTATATTTTTTTTATAATCAAAATTATAAAAAATTTTATATATATTTTTCAATCTTTCTGAGTATATATTCATTTGTTCTTTCAATTCTTTTTCTCTTATAAGGCTTTCTGTTATCATTTTATTTTTATTGAGTATTTTATTGTTTGTATTTTTTAATTTTATGAATAAAAGCACTAATATTATAATTATTACAGAAGTTATTATTAAAAATATAAAATAATACACTTTTACTTTTTCTTGTGTTTCCAAAGCCATCGAATAATCTATTCCAAGCCATTTTCTAAATATTTCATAATATTCTTCACTTTTTAAAATTTTTTTTAACTCTTGATCAAATATTTTTATTTTTTTACCTTTTTTACTCACAAAAGTAATAGGATATGTATTTAATTCTTCTAAATATCTAAGTTTATATCTATAATCGTTTTCTATAATATATTTTTCTATAGTCCTTTCATCTTCGATTGCACAAGCTCTAACTTTTTTTAATATTAAATACTCCAAAGCTTTTTCATTACTATTAACTTCAACAATATTTTTAAATCCTCTTTTTTTTAATTCTTCGTATAAAAAACTGTCTTTTATCACAGAAATTTTTTCATCTTTTAAATTTTCATAATCAATTTCATCATCATTTAAAGTCATTAAAAATGAAGTAATCGTATGAACAGGAGTATAAAAATCAAACATTTCTTTTCTATATTCATTTGGAACTATAAAACCTAAAACATCATATTTATCATCTTCCATAAATTTTTTATAAGCTTCAATCCAATCATAACTTTCTATGTTGAATGTAAGTGATGTTTTATTTTCAATTTCATTTAAAAGATCTATTGCAAATCCAATTCTATTTCCTTCAATATAAAAAACATCAGGATAATAATCTGATATTATAACATTATAATTCTCTGAAAATAAAATACTATAAAATATAATAATAATGATTATAAATAAAGCTTTATTATATTTAGCCAAATACATCACCACCAAAAAAATATCATATTATAATATAGTTCTAAAATTAATTGTATCATAATCTTCGTAATCTTCTTATATATATTTACAAATAAAAAAGGCATTACATAATGTAATGCCTTCAAATAATTTATTCTTCCTCTTTTTCTTCAACTTCGAGAAGATCAAAATCTCCCTCTTCAAAGTCTATTTCTTCAATTTGTTTCTCCCAAATATTACATACTTTTTCATATTCTTCTTCATCTTCTATAGATTCAAGAACTGTATCTTCACCATCTGATTGTATTCTAAATACTACAGAATCACCTATAACTATTTCTTCACCATTTTCATCTGGAAAAGCTTCATCACATATCCAATAATTTTTACCATCAACTTCAATAGTATCTATATACATGAAATGGTGTTCATTTCCTTCTTCATCATTTAATGTAAAAAAATCTATTTTGTCTACTTCTTTCATTTTATCCCTCCTAATTTACGAATCGTATCATATAAGTCTACATAAAAATGATTAAAAATTCATATATATATTGTCAAATTTATATAAAAAAATAAGGAGGTTTTCTCCTCCTTACCTTTATATATTACTTTACTCTTTCTTTTAATTCATTACCTGGTCTAAACTTAGGTACTTTTCTTGCTGGAATTTCTATTGGTTTTTTTGTTTGAGGATTAACTCCCTTTCTTGCTTTTCTTTCAGATACAGAGAAAGTTCCAAAACCAACTAATTTAACTTCTTCTCCATTTTCTAAAGATTCAGATACAATCTCTACAAATGAATCTAAATATGTTCCAGCGTCTTTTTTTGATACTCCAATTTTTTCAGCCAATGCGGAAATAAGTTCTTTCTTATTCATTAAAACACCCCCTAGGAAATGTATATAAAAACTTTATATTGAAATTTTATCATATTTAATCATTAAAATCAAGCTTTAATCGGACTTATACAACTTTTGTAAGAAATAACAAATAAAACATAAAATAGTTAAAAATAGAATTCATATATATATAAATAAATAAAACAATTGGTTAATTTTTAAAATTTTAATACAATATTGCAGCTATACCAACAAGCCCGTCTCCAGTATGTACCAATGCAACAGAAGATATATCTCCAACAAATACTTTATTTGGATTCATTTTATTTATTTCATCTATTACTTGTTGAACATATTCATTCGTCTGATCAGAATTTCCTGATTTATATATTCCAACAGCATTTATTTTTTTATTTCCAACCCATTTTTGAAAAACTTCTAAAAGTTTTTCAACAGATCTTTTCATTCCCCTTGATTTTGCTACATCAAAATACATACCTTCTTTATTAACAGATATTATTGGTTTTATGTTTAAAAATGTTCCTATAGAAGCCGAAACTTTCCCTATTCTCCCATTTGCTTTCAAATACTTTAATGTTGGAACGAGAAAAAATACATTAGTTTTTTCTCCTACAATTTTCTCCATCTCATTTTGTATATATTCAAAGTCTTTTCCCATATCTATTAATTCAGAAATCCTATAAACTATTACTCCCGCTCCTATAGAAATATTTTTTGAATCTATGATCTTTATTTTAACAGAATACTTTTTTCTCATTTCTAATGCAATATTTTCAAATAAATTATATGTTCCACTTATTCCAGAAGATATTGTAACAGCAAAAATTTCTTCATACCCCTTTTTTATAAGATCTTCAAAGGCATCATAAGTATCTTTATAATTCGGTAAAGATGTTTTTGGAATGTCTGTTTCCATAAATTTAAGAACTTCTAATTGACTTATCTCCAAAACATCTCTATACTCTTTTTCTCCTAAGATCACTCTAAGAGATACCCATCTAACATAGTCCTTTTCAAGCACTTCAAATGGAGTATCTGTAGCAGATTCACATATAAGTCCTATCATTTTATAACCTCCTGCTTTTAAATAAGAAAAAGCCATTTATTAATGGCTTCATTGAAGAAAATCATTTATATGATATACTCCCCCATTTTCAAGTTCATCTTCTATTAAAAGTTCTACTATTTTTGAAGCTACCATTCCTGGTGTTAAAAGTATACCATTATTTTTCAAATCTATAAACTTTTTTACATCTATAAAATCTTTTTCTCTAGAATTTCTTATTTTATGTTGCATAGAAGTATCTACAACTCCAGGTGCAAATGAAATTATTTTTGTATTCGTTCCTATTTTTTCCTGCTCTAAAGCTGAAACTTGAGAAAACATATTCAATCCAGATTTGGAGGAACAATATGCACCCCAACCATAAACTGGTTTTACAGCTGCTCCAGAAGATATGTTTAAAACAACTTTATTTATATATATTTCTTTTGTTTTTTTCAAAAATACATTTGTCATCAAAATAGGTGCTATCATATTGACTTTAACATTATCTATAATCTCTTCATTTTCTATCTTTCCCATAGGTTTTATAGGAACTATAACTCCTGCATTGTTTATTAAATATAAATTTTCTGTTTTAGATATTTCTATTTTTTCAAATATCTCTTCAAATAACTCTTCTATTCTATAAATATCATTTAAATCAAAATCTATATATTCAACACGCACATTTTTTTCATGTGCCAATTCTATTATATCTTTATTAACTGTTCGAGATATACATATTATTTCATTTTCATTTTTCATAAGATTTTTTACTATTGATTCGCCTAACCCTCTTGATGCACCAGTTATTATAAAAACGTTCATTTTATCTCCTCCTTAATTTTGTATAAAATGAAATCGTTGTCGTATAATTAATTTTTAAATTAAAAAATTCACTTCATAATTATGATATCATATTATTAATCCAAAACAATCTTTAAATATCTTTAATATTCTTTTTATATTGTGAAATATAATTATAATATAATAAAATTCTTAAAATTTCTAAAAAAGGTGATAATTATGTTTGAAAATGAAATATTCGATTTGATAGAAAAAAGAAAATCAACCAGAAAATATTTGCAAAAACCCCTTAAAAAAGATGATACAATAAATATTGAAAAAATATTAGAAGGTATTCCAAATATAACTCCGTTTAAAAGTTTAAATTGGAATTATTCTAACAGTAATTTTTCAACTGGTAAAATTTTTTCAAAATGCAATTTGGAAGATTATGTATCTTACGGATTTTATGGTGAAATAATAATTTTAAGTCTTACAAAATATGGATATGACACTTTATGGAATGCTACAAAAAAAGAAGAAAATTCTCCAGCAACATTGTTTTTTGGAAAATCTGAGAATAAAAACCCAAAAATCTTGAATTTCTTTTTAAAATCTCAAAAAAGAAAAAGCATAAATGAAATAGCAAAAATAAAATCCATTCAAACTCCACAGATAATGAAAATAATCGAAGCTGGAAGATGGGCCCCTTCAGCAGTAAACAAACAACCTTGGTACTTTGAAGTCTATACTCCAGATGAAATCAATATCAAATTTAATAAAAATAATATAAGAAATATAAATTATATAGACTTAGGTATAGTTATAAGTCATATATATTTAGCCTCAATATATTTTTATCCAAATTCAAAAATTAAAAGTATAGATGAAAAATCTTATAAAATTATTTTAAAATAAGCAATAGAAATTAATGTTATATAAATATATATATAGTATAATATATTGGAAATAAAAATAAATTATATGGGGGGTTATAAATGAAGAAAATACTTTTAATGGCAGTCATTTTAGTAATTTCTGTTATATCTTTTTCTATAACCACTAAGGGTGAGTTATTAAATACTGGAAATTATTTTTTACAAAATGAGAAGTTTACAGTTGTAATAGGCGGAATAGACTCTGAACAACCTGGTTTCATAAAAAATTTCAGAGCCAATGCCTCAGAAAAAGATCTATTCAATAATCATAATTACTTTATCTCAAAAAATGATCTTGAAATAACTAAGATCGAAAATGTAAAAGAGGGTATAAAAGTAATATCAAAAAATTCAACTTATTATACAGAAACTGTATACTACATGACAGATAGCGATTTATGGATTAAAACAAAAATAAAAAATATATCTAATAAGTCACAACTTTTAAAATTTACGGAAACTATAGATTATCAAAAAGAGATGCCATACTATACATCTTCGAGAATAAACGATGACTTAATTTTTATGATGCAAAATGGTGTTTATGCAATTGGATATTTTCCAGAAACAACTGGAGATATTAAAAAACTTGTTATAAACAATAATAGATTATTTTCATCTCCAGCATATAAAAAAATAAATCCTATGGAAGAATTTACTTTCACAAGATTTATAAGAGTAGAAAAAAATATTGCTGATATTCAAAAATTTTATTATGAAAAAAATAAAATTACTTATGATACTTATAAGGGCAAGATAAGTTTAAACACAGGTAAAAAAGCTGGACTCTTGCCTGTTTATTTGAGAGAAAACGAAATAGGGACTTTAATTTCTTTTGGATTTACTGATGAAAATGGGATTATAAATTTTTATACCGATAAAAACGAATATTTTACACAAGTTGAAATCGGAGAATTAAAATCTGATAAAGTAGCTTTAAAAAAATTTTTTGAAATAGATTTAAATTTATCAGAAAATAGATTTTTGTATCAACCTTATTTAACTAATCAAACAAAAGATGGAATAACTATAAACTTTAAAACTGAATTTCCTGCAAAATCACAATTAAATATCTATTCAAATAATAAAAAAATAAAAACATATGAAATAAATACGCCTAATCTAATAAATCATGTAGAAGTTAAAGATTTAGAGCCAAATCAAGAATATAACTATATAGTGAATATAAAAGATACTTTTACAAAAAATGAAATTTTTTCAGCTATAAAAACTTTTAAAACTAAACCATCAATTATCTCAAACTATACTTTTATAGTATATGGAGACACACAAATATTTGATAAAAGACATGAATATGTTGTCAATAGCATAGTAAATTCTGGAATAAATCCAGAGTTTATAGTAAAGCCAGGGGATAATGTTGAAAAAGGTCATGATGAAAAAATGTGGCAAGGTTTTTTTAAAGCAGCCAATCCTTTAATATCAAAGATACCTTATTATACAGCTTTGGGAAATCATGAATATAACGATCTTTTATATTATAAAGCTTTTTCACATCCCGAAGGTGGCGGTGATTATAAAAATCAATGGTATTCATTTGATTATGGTAACTCACATTTTATAATATTGGATTCAAATGTAGTAGAAACAAATCCTAAATTTAAAGAGCAATTATCTTGGCTTGAAAATGATTTAAAAACAAATAAAAATAAAGATTTTATATTTGTTGCATATCATCATCCTTTCTGGACTACCGGAACAGAATATGGACCTATGGAAGAAAATTTACCCGAAGGCCATTATAATAGAAAATATTGGGAGCCATTGTTCATAAAATATGGTGTTGATGCTGTATTCAATGGTCATTTACATGCTTATGAAAGACATTATAAAGATAATATAATGTATATAACCTCTGGAGGCGGTGGAGCAAAATTAAATCAAAAGCATAATGCAAAACCTCTTGATTGGCATGTAATGCATGAATTGAAGAAACTAAATTTTGTAGAAGTTAATGTATATCAAGATAGAATAGATTTTACAGTATATGCTGTTGGTAAAGTTGAAGATCCTTTATATCCTTATGAAATAACTCCTATAAATGAAATCATAGATAAATTTTCTATAAAAAAATAAATCCGGCAGTATAATATGCCGGATTTTTAGTATCGGAGGAAATGATGAGTTTAAAAATAAATAAACAAATAAACCAAATAAAAAATATATTAAAAAATGACATAGAACAAACTCTTTCGATATATGATGAGAAAATAAAAAGAAGAGAAAATTATATCAATGAATATACATTTACTCACACAAATATTATACTCTGTATAAAAATACTACAAGAAAAATTTATACTTGCAGAAGAATACTTAAAAAAAGATTCAAATTATTATAATTTGATAAGAAAAGAAGATGATCAAAAATTTGAAGATATAGTCTTACAAGCTTATAAAGATGCCATAAAAGAATGTAATTTTATTTTTAAAGATATAGATAGTATTAATGAATACATTGAAATTTTACCCAGTGGATATGCCATAATAAAAATTTTAGATATACTTGAAACAATAACTTGTTGGAATGAAGATGATTTCCTTGGTTGGGCCTATCAATTTTATAATGATGAAATACGTGAAAATACTCTAAACAAAAATGATTTAAATTATATATCTTTAAATTCTCAATTTTATACACCAAAGTGGATAATAAACTATTTAATAGAAAATACTTTATTAAAATATATACAAGAAAATAAAAATATGAGTTTAGAAAATATTAAAATTTACGATCCAACATGTGGAAGTGGTCATTTTTTAATAAGAACTTATGAATATCTGAAAGAAATATACTTAGAAAACGGCTATTCTTTAAATGAAACTATAAAAAATATAGTAGAAAAAAACCTCTATGGTTTTGATATTGATGAAAGAGCGGTACAAATAGCTAATTTAATTATAAAAATAAAAACTTTTGAAGACGGATATACAGAAGATATAACTCCAAACATACTCTCTCCAAATAAAATAAAGAATAAAAAACTAAAACTATTGGGTTCTTTATACACGGGAAAAAGTCTTAGTATATTGAATCAAAAATATGATATTATACTTTCGAATCCACCTTATACGGATTCATCAGAATATTCAGATGAATTAAAATATTTAATAAAAAATAACTATGCTAAATTCAAGAAAAATTTATATAGTTGCTATATAGCAAAAAACATCGAAATGGTAAAAAACAATGGATATATTGGAATGATAACTCCTCAAACATTTATGTTTATAAGTTCTTACAAAGATACGAGAGATCTTATAATAAAAAATACTCATATAGATAAATTTGTACATTTTGGTTTAGGTGGCGTATTTGATTATGCCCTTGTCGATACTGCCATGTATATATTAAAAAAATCAAAAAATGATAATTCACAATCAAAATTTATAAAGTTAACAGATGTTCAAAATAAAAAAGATGCCTTAAAAAAAGAAGATTTATATAGTTATATGATAAGCCAAAGTGATTTTAAACAAATACCAACATTATCTTTTGTATACTGGATAAGTAACAAATTCAGAAATATTTTTAAATTCAAACCTCTAAAAAATATATGTGATATAAGACAAGGAGTAGCAACTGGAAACAATAAAAAATTCTTGAGATATAATTGGGAAATTGCAAATTTAAATGATAAATGGGTAAATTACGTAAAAGGTGGCCCTCATAAAAAATGGTATGGAAATCTTTGGTGGCTAATATCTTATGATGAGAACAGTTATAGGGAATTAAAATTAAATGGTAATCATCTTCCAAATGAAAAATACTATTTCAAAGAAGGTATTACATATTCAATGACAACATCTAAAGGCTCTACATTTAGATATCTTCCGAAAGGCAACATATTTGATTGTAAAGGAAGTAGTTTGTTTTTTAAAAATGAAGAAGATATATTCGTATTCTTAGCTTTGTTAAATTCAAAATTATCTTCTTATTTGTACAAATTCATAGCAGGAAGTGTTGATTTGGAAGTTGGAGATTTAAAAAATCTACCAATAAGTCCCCAATTATTAAAAAATAATGAAATCAGAGAAAAATTAATTTTATTATCAAAAATAAATATATTAATAATGAAACAAAATACAGAACATATTCCAATAGAATCTCATTATGATGATAAATATGATTTAAACCTTAAAAATGATGTCTATGAAGAACTTTCAACCTTTATAAATAAAAAAAATATTCTCGATTCTTATATGGCTTTAAGTGAATCTTTAATAGATGAAATAATATTCGAATCGTATAATCTTGATGAAAAAGATTTACAAAACATATATTCATCAGAAGGGTTCTCATACATTAAATATCCTGTAATAGATAATTTTAAACTACCAAAATTTAAAAATTATATAAATAAAAAATATTTGAATGAATTTAAAATACATGAAGATGATTTAGAAAAATTAGAAGATTTGATCCATAAAAATATAAAATATGAAAATAAAAATTTTTCAAAAGACATTATAATTAAAAATTATGAAAAAAAATTTAGATCTGATTATATAAATTCTATAAAATATAGTGCAATAAAAAGTAAAACAAATCCGATAAATGTGTACAATATCATTTGCAAAAATCAAAAAAAATTATCAAAAAAATCTTTTGAAATAAAAAATTTATTATCTCTTGAAATAAATAAATTAATAATAAAATATTTAAAAAGTTTAAATTTTGGTTTTTGTAGTATTGAAAAAAACACAAAAGATATCGACTCCATTGAAAAATATATAATATCAAAAACATCTTTAAATAATGATTTATTCATAGATATTTTTGAAAAAAACTTGGTGAATTACTTAAAAACAGATTTTATGGTTTTTCATAAAAAATTATACAAAAAAAGACCTTTAATAATTCCCATAGGAAATAAAAATCTAGATATAACAATATTTTTATATTATTTTTCTTTTGAAAAAAATACTCTTTCTATGATAAATAAAATATATATAAATGAATCTATTGAAAAATTAAAAAATAAAGTTTCTATTACAAAAAAAGAAGAAGAATTGATATCTCAATATAATGAATTTAAAAAGAATATTGAAAAGATAAAAATAGATAATATAAATTTCGATGATGGAATAGAAAAAAATATTCAAAAAATAAATACAATAACTATTAATATATAAAATGGGAGGTAAAACTTTGAAATTTAATAATAATATAGAAAATATGAATTTAAAAGAAAAGTTGATAAAATACTTTAATTTTGAAGATTTTAGAAGTTTTGAAATATACTCTGAAAATTTGAAAAAAGAAGAAATATCTCAGGAATATATAATTAAATTTGTTTTAAATGAACTTTTATATTCAGAAGAAACTCCAAGAGATATGATGTTCGTAGCTTCAACCGGTGGTGGTAAATCTTTAATATATCAAATGCTTGGAAGAATTCTTCATGATATGAATTTAATGACTATTATAATAGACCCTTTAAAAACACTTATGAATGATCAGATAAAAACATTAAAATCAAATAAAGAATTTGGGGATATTGTGGAAAAAATAAATTCAGATACAACTTATGAAGAAAGAAAGATAATATATGAAAATATTCAATCTGGAAAAACTTCTATAGTTTATGTATCACCAGAATTTTTAGCTAATAATCCAGTAAATGAAATATTTAAAAACAGACAAATAGGACTATTCGTAATAGATGAAGCTCATGTCGTAAATTCTTGGGGAAATACATTTAGAGCAGATTATGGTTATTTAGGAGATTATCTAGAAGATTTACAAGAACTTTCAAATCATAGATATGTTAAACTTGCTTTAACTGCAACTGCTATATATAAAGGCGAATTGGATACTGTAAATGAAATTAAAGAATATTTGAACTTAAGAAATCCAGAAATTATAATAACAAATTATAGAAGAGATAATATAGATTTTAACATAATAAAAATAGATGATATAAAAGGATCTTTCACTGAGTATCTTTATGAAAAAATAATACTAAGAATAAAAGATAATATAAAAAATAAAATAAAAACAATAGTTTATTGTCCATTCAAAAGTCATGTATATCAATTTAAAAGAAAGATTCAATATGAGCTACAAAAAGTTGGATATTTAACAGGCGATACTTCATCCAATGAAAGGAAGAATATTCAAGAAAGATTCAAATCTGGAAATCTTACAGTTGTAATAGCAACAAAAGCTTTTGGAATGGGTGTAGATGTACCTGATGTTAGAGAAGTAATACATTTCAAACTACCAAACTCATTAATAGATTATATTCAAGAAATAGGTAGAAGTGGTAGAGATGGTGATAAATCAAAAGCAACTGTTTTTTACAATGAAAAATCAATAAAAGATTCTAATAAACTTGAAAAATCAGCAATTCCAGCAAAATGGCAATTAGAACATACATATAAAGCTATAAAAAAAAGAGCAGAAGAAACAGAAAACAAACAATTCAGAATTTCTTCTGGAGATATATCTCATCTTTTTAATGGTGAATCAAGTTCATCATCCATACAAAAAAGTCGTTCAGCCCTTTTTATTGTAGAAAGGCAATTAGAAAGAAATTTCAACAAAAAAATCTTAAAAAAAATATTTGAAGGAAATCAAAAATTATATTTTGGGATTTTAAAATATGATGCAGATATTGTAGAAAAAAAAGTAAAAGAAATAAAGCATATACCAAATGAAACTTTTAAAAATGATTTTAACTATATGGGAAATGAAAAGAAAATTTTACAAAATTTTTATGAACTTGATGTAAAGGAATTCCTAAAAAATAATTATCCGGATATATCTTATCAAAAATTCATTTATAACTTTTTTTGGGGAAATAATGAAGATTTTTTTGGTAAAAATGTTTCACCTAAAATATATTATAAACTAAAAATTTTTGATTATGAAAAATCAAAAGAAACCTTAGAAAAAGTTATAGATTTTTTTAATGCTTTCTTATTAGAAGATAGAGAAGATAATCTATTAAGTGGTCAAGTTAAACAACAAACAGTAGAAAATCATCTGAAAAAATATATAAGAGAAAATTATGATAAATTAGAATGGATAAATGAATCAAAAACCGAAATAACTTCAAAAATAACCAGAATATTCTCTTCATTTTTTATAGATAATAAAGAAAATGAAATGCCTTTTGCATACTTTAATAAAAATAATTTTCTCAATTTAAGATATAATAAAAATATAGCTCCTCATATAAGAGAGAATATATTAAAAATATTTGAAAATTCTTATTCAGAAGATACACTTGAAAGAGATATGATAATAGATATTCAAAATGTAAATTCATCTCCATCTGTAATAATTGCCAGTATACTTGAAATGTTACATCAGGCTGAAATACAAACCGAAGGCGAACAAAATGGTATAATAATATATGAAAAAATGGATGAACTCCCAGAAGAACTTAAAATTACCAAAGCTAAAGAATTAAAAGAAAACATTGAAAAACAAAAAAATATAATGACAGAATTCTTTGAAACAGAAATGAATAATGAACAAAGATGGGATTATATTGAAAAATACTTTTTAAAAATATAAAACCCGGAATTTTCCGGGTTTTTTCCATATAAATATTAAAAACATATCAAAATATGCCCTGAAATAGTATAATATATCTGAAAAAATAAAATTAGGAGAGATACGATGCAAAAAATAAAGGACATATTAACTTATAATTTTAATAATAAAATTGAAACTATAATAAAACTTTCAGAAGAATATGATACAGAAAATTTAAAATCTTATATCTTTACTGAAAATATTGAAAATTCAATGATAAAAATTTTTGAAGGATTGAATTCAAATATTGTGGGAAATTGGATATATGGAAATTATGGTTCTGGAAAAACTCATTTTGCAAAAATAATTTCTTATATATTAGAATTTGGTTTAAATGTAGAATACAAAAATAATATAAAATCTAAAAAGCTAAAAAGTCTAATAGATAAATCAAATAAAAACTTTATAGTTGTAAAAATAGATCTTTCTTTATACGCAAATTCAAAATTAAATTTAAGTCAAATAATAATAAATGAATTACTTCATACTTTAAATATAAAAAATAAATTTGATGATGTTTCCGATAATACAAGAAATTTAGATACTTTTATAAACTCTTTAATAAAAAACAATAAACTCTTATTAATAATAGATGAAATAGAACAGTTTATAAAATCATCTAATTTAAATTCTTTAGAAATACAAGGAATAATACATCAATTTGAAATATCAAAAGATAAATATATTATATTTATATCTCAATCAAACCCTTATAAAATAGAAAAAATTAAAAGTATTGCAGATAGAATTAAAAATATAATACATATAAAAGATGAAGATATTGAACAAGTAATAATAAAAAGACTTCTCAAGAAAAATATATCTATGAAAGGATTATATGAAAAATACAATTCAAATATAATAATTAATTCAGATTTAGAAATCTTAAAAGATGAAATAAATTTAAATTTTTTTGAACAAATTCATCCTTTAAAACCCGAAATTTTAAAAATACTTCCAAATATAATTCAAAATATTTCTAATAGAAGTCTCATCAATATAATTTATGAAACTTTAAAAAGATTTGAAAATGATATTTTAACGAGGCAAATATGTATATACGATTTTTTTGAAAGTATAAAAGATACAGATAAATATAAAAAAATTTTGAATAGAGATGATGAATTAGAAAAAAATATATTGAAAACTCTAATTCTATACAATAATAAATTAAATATAGATACCCTAACTAAATTAACTATAAATAATATAACAAAAAAACTAATAGATCATAAAATTGATATAATGAAAAAACTAAAAAAAATTGAATCCGAAGAATTAATTATATTAAAAGAAAAAGAAATTATTTTATTTGATGACTATGAACTAAAAATAAATAAAAAAATAAATAAAATAAATGATGAATATTTATTAATGAAAAAAAAGGAGAAAACTCTTTTAAAAAGTTATGAAAAAATATTTTCAAATTTATATTATACTTCAAAAAATGGTAAAAAAAAGAAATTAATTATAAACAATTCTCCAACAACTTTAAACAAAAAAAAGAATATAATGATAACTATTTTAAATGATAAAAAACAATTAAATTATAAAAAAATTCTAGAAACAGATGATGAAATCTTTATAATTCTAAAAAAAGAAAAAAATATTGAAAAAGATTTGAACAAACTCACCAAAATTTTGATTTTTGAAGAAAAATCAAATATTGAAAAAGAAATTAATTATATATCAAAAATAAAAGAATACTATGAAAATAAAATCGAAAAAAATCTTAAAAAACTTTTTGAATCATCTGAAATATATTATTATAAAGAAAAAAGTTTTTTTATAAAAAAAGATTTCGAACAAGAAATTCTAAATTTTATAAATAATTTAGTATATAAAACAGCCTATTCAAAAAGTCTTGATACTCAAAAAAAGAAAAAAGATATAATATATATAAAAAATCATGAAAATCAAACAATAATAAAGAATTATCCTGAATATTTTAAAAATGAATGTATAAATACAAATACCATAGAATATAAAACTTTGAGATTATTTAATGAAAATACCTTATTTGATCTATTTGAAACATTAAAAAACAAACCTTATGATTGGACAATAAATGATATAATTTTCTATATAATAATATTAATAAAATTCAAAAAAATTCAGAAAATTGATATAGGAAATTCTTTAAACAATACTAAAAAATTAAAAAATACAAAAATTGAATTTATAAAAGATGAATTATCAGAACAGGACTTAAATGATGCAAAAAGAAAACTAATACATTTAAAATTAATGGATAAAAATGCAAAAAAAGAAGAAATCGAAGAATGTATAAAAAAATTATATAATAATATAAATTTAGACCATTCAGAAAACTATATAAAAGATTTTATATACAACTTTTCTACAATAAAACAAAAATTAAGTAATGAATTTAGAAGTCCTTTTATAAAATCATTGTATGAAGAAAAATATGGTTTGATTAAAGATAATAATATAAAAAGATTAATAGAAGAAATTCCCTTAAAAAGTGATATAGAACTTTGGGAAGAATATAAAAAAATTTTTAATGCTAAATTCGAAGAATTGAAAATATACAATGAGAACCTCAAAAATTTTAAATATAATCCTGAAAAATATAATATATATTTTTTAAATTATTCTTATACTGGATTATTAACAGCTTTAGAGCTATTAAAAAATAAAAGATAGTATTTCATTTTCTGATGAAATACTATCTTTTATTATGGAGTTAACTTCAAATGTTTCATAATATTTACATTTTTAAATTATTTTCAAGCTTGACAAAAAGATAACTTCATTATTTATAATAATATTAAAATTATTTAGTTTTGTATTCTATTTTTTAATTTTTTTAAAATAAAAATTAAAAAAAATAAAGAATATTAAAAATAAAATAAATTATTTTAAATTTTAGCTTGACTTTATTTAAAAATATTGATATAATACTTATGAAAGTTAAAAACAGAGGGAGGAATTGATATGAAAGAAAAAAGAAAAAACATTAGAGTATTGGATAGACTTGATATTAATAGAGAAATTGTTTGGGAATTCATAAGACACATCTAAGAGGGAGGTGTATCTCATGTTAAAAAAAACCAGAAAAAGAATTGAATCATATGCAGAAGCTTTTGATAGAATAGATAAAGAAGATATGAGACATATATTTGAAGAGATGATAAGAAAAATATAAAAAAATAAGCCTTTTGGCTTATTTTTTTATCATAATTTAATGTTAAATGGTATTTAATTAATGAAATTACTGTATAATAAATTTAAATACTTTTTTATTAATGGAGGGATAAATTGATACCTTTTATATTGCTAATCTTTGGTTTTATACTTTTAGTTTTTGGTGCCAATAAATTTGTAGATGGTTCTTCTTCATTAGCTTATTCATTTAAAATACCGCCTATAATAATAGGACTTACAATTGCAGCTATTGGTACAAGTGCTCCTGAAGCTTTTGTTAGTACTATAGCAGCAATTCAGGGGAACAGTGATATAGCTGCTTCTAATGTTCTTGGCAGTAATATCTTAAACATTCTATTAATACTTGGAATAACAGCTTTTATAAAACCATTAAATATAAAACAAAATACTATAAAAAAAGAAATTCCATTTTTGTTTTTAATATCTTTAGTAATGCTTTTAATGGGTATAGATGGAATAATATCAAGAACTGATGGTTTAATTCTTTTATTATTCATGATCATATTCATAAATTATTTATTTGAAATATCAAAAGAAGATAATAATCAAGAAGAAATAAAACAATATAGTATCATCAAAAGTCTAATTTTTACTATTATAGGTTTAGTATGTATAATATTTGGAAGTAAATTTACAGTAGATAATGCGGTTATCATAGCAAAAAATATTGGAATATCTGAAAAAATTATAGGTTTGACAATAGTTTCTATAGGAACATCTCTTCCAGAACTGGTAACTTCTATAGTTGCAGCTCTAAAAGGTCAGAATGATATAGCTGTTGGAAATATACTGGGTAGTAATATCTTCAATATATTGTTTGTTCTTGGAATTGCTTCTTCAATTTCATCAGTAAATTTTAACTTGATATCAGATACAATAATCTCAATTGGTATAACTTTTATTTTATTCATATTCTCAATAAATGATAAAAAAATTTCTAAAGTTGAAGGTTTTATATTCATATCCTTATATGCGATATATATTTTTTATATTTTATAAAAAGAGTTTCCAAGTTAATTGGAAACTCTTTATTTTAAATTTAAATATTTTAAAAGTCTTTCTTTATTATTATTTAATATATTTTCTTCTTTTATACCAACTTTTTGAACAAGTTTCTCTAATCCCGATGTTCTACCTATTTCATCTATATAATGTGCATCAGAGTTTATAGAAATTTTTACATTGTATTTTTTTATGGCTTGAAGATATTTCAAAGTTACTTCTTCAACACCTCTTCTACCGATTTTAAATTTATCAAAAGATCCCGCATTTAATTCGAGAATCACATTATTTTCATATGCCGCATGAGAAATTTCGTCAAAATCTACTGGAAACTTTGGATTATCTGGATGTGTAATCATTTTAACATAACTTTTGTTTATCGTAGCCAACATAGATTTTGTTATATCTTTTTTTTCAGTTAAATCAAATTCAGCTTCTGGATGTATACCCGCCGCTACAAATTCAAGATTTTCAAGTCTATATTCTGGCAAATCTAAACTTCCATCATTTAAAATATTTGCTTCACATCCTTTTAAAACTCTAACATCATATATATAATCTGGCAATATTAATAAGTTTCCAAAATAGTATTCATGCGATGCACCAGGCATTTGTGGTCCATGATCTGTAATTGCTATTACTTGTAATTTTTTTTCAGCTGACTTTTTTACCATTTCCATCAAAGTATTGTATGCATGACCTGAGGCTAATGTATGCATATGTAAATCTGCAATTAAATTCATTTTTTTCATCATCCTTTATACTATATTTTGTACATATAAATTTTAACAAATTTGATTTAAGTGATGATTAATTTATATTTATTTATGTTATCAAAGTAAATCATTTTTATGTCTCATGATATAATTATAAACATCATTTTTATTTTTTGAATTTAAAAGTTTTTTGATAAAATCATCATCATTCATACTTTTTATTAAATCGCCAAGTGCTTCTAAATGGCTTATTTTATCCTTTGCTGCAAGCATTATTAAAAAATACACAGGATCATATTTAGAATTAAATTTTATACCTTGCCTTGAAATCAAAAAGGAAAACCCCGTCTCTAATACTCCATCTTGTGGAGATGCATGAATCAAAGCTATACCTGGTGATATGACTGAGTATGGTCCTTTTTCTTTTATTATATCTATAGATTTTTGTATATATTCTTTATTTATTTTATCATTTTTTAAAAGTATTTCGCCGGCATATTTTATTGATTGTTCCCAAGAAAGTATTTTATTAGTTATTTTTATCGTATCTAAACTTATATAATGCTCAAGGCCAAAATTCAAATTTTTTTCATTTTTTAATATTTTCTTTTTATTTATTTCATTGTCTATATCTTCTTTTATATTTTTTTCTAAGTCTTTATCGATATTAAAATATTTTTTTATTATATTGATTATTTTTTTTGAATCTATTTTATTAAAATCATTTTTGTTCTTTAAAACTCTTTTTCTTTTATTTAATATGTTTTTTATCTCTATTATTTCTTTTTCAGGTAGAAGAGGATTTACTTTTAGAATTTTTATGTTCTCTTCTTCTATTGAAATAGTTGTTATTATTAAATCTATGTCTACATCTTTTAAAAAATAGTTCGGTATATCAACATATGAAATAGTATCTAATACTTCTATATCTTCACCAAATATATTTTTTATTCTGCTTTTAAGAATATTTGTTGTTCCTATACCGCTTGAACAAACGAGCAACACTTTTAATTTATCGAAATTATATGTATAATTTCTTTCTATAGCAGCACCAAAATGAAGTGCAATATATCCAATTTCATCATCCGCTATTTCATTTTCAAAATTGGTAAATATGACTTTCGAAGCAATTTCAGATGCTTTATAAATTTCTTCATATTTGGTTTTTATTTCATCAAGCAATGGATTATTCAATGGTAAGTTATACTTAACTCTATTTATTGCCGCATCAAGATGAAGTGAAAGGCCATTTATTAGCTCTTGATCATTTATTAGATCTATTTTAAAATAATCATCTATTATTTTACACATTTGTTCTGCCATAATTCTTGTGTTATCATAATCTGATATATATGTTTTCTTTATTTCTCTTTTTTTTGATCCCAAAAGATGAAAAGTTATAAACCCTATCTCAGATTCTGGAATATTTATATTAAAATCATATTCTAAATTTTTTGCAAGTATTCGGGCAATATTAAATTCTTTTTCTTTTATAAGATTTTTTAATTGATTTTCATCTATTATTATATCTTTACCTTCTTTTATTCTCATTATTGCGAGAGCTATATGTATCATAAGTGCTGCATAATCTGAATCAACCATTTTAAAATTCAAATCTTTTTGCATCTTTTTTATATTTTTTTCTATTTTAAACATATCAATATTTCCAATTAATTTATCAAATTCATTAAAAAAATTATTTTCATCAAATTTTTTACTTTGAATTTTATTTAAAAAAGATAATAAATCTCCTTCACTACTCGTTTCGTCGAGCAATGATGTTATACCATGTCTAATATCTACTTCTTTTCCTTTTATTTTAATGCCAAAATTTCTTCTTCTTATTAATTTTAAATTTCTTTTATTCAACCATTTTTCTATTTCTTCAAGATCTTTTTTTATTGTAAAAGAACTTATCAATAATTCCTCTTCTAAATCTGAAATATTAATAGGTTCAGAACTTTGAAAAAGTTTGAAAAGAATTATTTGCTTTCTATCTTCTTTTGAAAAATAAAGTGTATCTTCTTCTTTTTCTTCTTTTCTATTCAAAAATTTTTCTTTTGTATCATTCTCAGAGATTATTTTTATTCCACTACCAGGTTTTGAATATATTTTAAAATCATATTTTTTTGCTAATTCTTCAGCCTTTTCTATATCATATCTAACAGTTCTCATACTTATTTTGAAATGTTCAGATATTTCTTTTATAGTAGTATACTCTTCTTTATCAAATAAAAATTCTATAATATCATAAACTCTTTTTTTTATAATCATAATATCACCCTAAAAATAAAACTGTCCTACTAAGAGTTTAATTAGAAGGACAGTTTTTTGTTTTATAGATAAATTTTATAAATAATGTATTTTATTTCCATATTTTTCAAATATTCTTTTATTAAATTCATCTCCACCATCAACATTTGCACTGTGAAGAACAGGTGGTTCAACATCATTTTTTATAAGATCATTGACAGTTTCCAAAACTATTGAATTAACTATTAAAGCTCCTATAACAGTAGATGTAGGGCCTACTTTTTGTTCCAAACCTTCAACTTTCATGCTTGAATCTTCAAAATCTCCACAATTATCTATAACTATATCGGCTAATTCATAAAGATTTTTACCACAAGAATGTCTTGAATTTACTTTAGAAGAATATTCTATATTTGTGAGTGCAATTACATTGGCTCCTATTTTTTTAGCTTCTATAGCCATTTCTATAGCAGTTGGATTTCTTCCAGAAACGGAGTGAATTAATATTGTGTCTCCCGCTTTTATATTAGAACTTCTAAGTATTTCTGTTCCATATCCTTCAAGTCTCTCCATTTTAGAAGTTAAAGTAACAGGTCTTGTATTTAACATTATTGAAGAATTGAATATAGGATTTATTAAAGCAAGACCGCCAGTTCTGTAGAACAATTCTTCTGCTATTATTCCTGCATGAGAAGCACCGAAAACATATAGAGTATTTCCATTCATTATTGTTTTACTAAATAATTTTGATACTTCTTTTATAGTATCTTTTTGTGTGTTTTCAACTTTATCTATTATTTCGCGTATATGATTCATATATAAAGAAATATAATCATTCATTAAAAAACCTCCTACAATATTACATACCAAAAATCTTACCTATTCCACTAGAAATTAATGCCCATATGGAGAAATCATTACCTCCAAAGATTAATATCCATTCAGATATTGTATTTTTTAATATAGGAACAGAGAAACCTACTAAGAATATCATAATTATTCCAGCAACAGCTGAACCAATTATAGCTCCTCTTTTACCACCAGTACCATTACCTATTACTGCAGCTGTACCTATTTCAAAGAAACAAGTTATTGTAAGCGGTAAAACAGCATAATTAAATAAACCTGCTTTTCCAACTATAACAAGAGTTATTATAGATGTTATCATTGATACAACGAAACCTATTATTACAGCATTTGGAGCGTATGGAAATATTATTGGACAGTCTAATGCTGGTACAGCATTAGGTATAACCTTATCAGATATTCCCTTAAATGCCGGTATTATTTCTGAAAGCATCATTCTTACACCCATTAAGAGAACCGTTAATCCAGCACCAAATAATACTCCTTGCATAATAGCAAATATAACAAGACTTTTTTCAGCACCAAATACACTGGCTCTATCTGCCCCTATCATTAATCCTACAACTATATAAACAAAAAACATTACTATAGAAGAAGTTATTGTGATCTCTTTTAAAAAATCCAATTGTTTTGGAAATTTTATATCTTCTGTAGATTTACTCTTATCTCCAAATAATTTTCCAAGATATCCTGAAATCAATGATAATCCCACTGTTGGATGACCCAATGTAAATGAATCATCACCAGTAACATTCTTTACAAATGGTTTGATCAAAGCTGGAGTAACTATTATATATATCGCCGTCAAAATAGTTGAAAAAGCAGTTAATCCAGCACCTTTTAATCCTGATTCAACGCCAACAGCGGTGAAAACAAATGGAAACCAAAAAAGCATATGTCCTGTTAAAAAAACATTCTTTAACTTTGTAAATCTTGCAACGATTAAATTGATTGCAAAAGCTAATACCATTGCCAATCCTATTTGAGAACCATATGTTGATAAAAATTTATCTGTTCCCATAGGATTCATAGTTGCCGCACCATCTATTTTATACAATACATTAAAAGCTTCTGATAAAGGTGATATTGAATTTACAAGTATAGTTGTTCCTTGAGTTAATATTACCACACCTATTATCGTTTTCATAGTACCTTTAACTAGATCTGAAAATGATTTTTTTTGAATTAGCAAACCTACAAAAGATATAATCCCTAAAAATATAGCAGGTTCTCTAAAAATTTGATTAATTATAAAATTTATAACAGCCATAATCTTCTTCCTCCCCTATTTTTATTTAGAAAGTTCCTTCATTATTTCTAATCCCTTTTCTTCAACTTCTTTTTTATTTAAAAAATTGTTTATTATTATAACTGGTACATTCATCTTTTCTTTTAAACTTTCTCCAAGTTCTTCAGATGTAAAAACTAAATCGCATGTTGTAGAAGATGCACTACCAACATCAGAAGTAAAAACCTCCGCATCTATTCCATTACTTTTTGCAACTTCATCTATTTTCATCTTTAAAATCATTGAAGATCCAACTCCAAATCCACAAACTGCCATAACTTTAATTCTTGACATAAATTATTCCTCCTTAAATTTTATTTAATAAATTATATATTTCATTCTCATCAGAAGATTCAGATATTTCTTCTACAAAACCTTCTTTTTCTAAAAGATCTGCTATTTTTGATAGGTTTTGTAAATGCCCTTCACTTTCCTTCGACGCAAAAGAAAATACGAGCTTAACAGGATCATTTTTTTTATTTCCAAATTCTACAGGTTTTTTTAATGTTATAAGGCTTATATCAGACTTATATACTATTTTATTATCGGGCTTTGAATGGGCTATTGCTATTCCTGGTGCAATAACTATATATGGACCTAAATTTTTAACAGAATCAATCATATTTTCAACATATTTTTTACTTATACTCTTACTCTTAACTAATAATTCTCCAGATACTCTAATCGCATCTTCCCAATTAGATACGTCTACATTAACCTTTATATTTTCTTTTTTTATTAATTCTTTCAATTGATATCCTCCTAACTAAAATTATTCATTCATCTGATATTTTAATATATTCATATATTAAATACAATTAAATACTCACGTTGTATTTCCATAATGATGTGGCAAAAAATCCCTAATCAATAATCTTTCTAATAAAAACATAATATTTGATACAAAAAAGCTTTTTTTGTTCTTTAATCACTATTATTTGATAATATTCAAATATAATCAAAAATAATCACTATAAGCAAAATCTTATAGTGATTATTTTTTATTCAAATCTATTAAAAATTATTTCAGTTGTATATAATTTTGGGTATATATTCAATCCTTTATATTTAAGATAAATTTTATCTTCTGAATCTATCCAAAAATCTCCAGTCCAAAAAGTAGATAAGAATCCATCTATTTTCATTTTTATATTCATTGTGTTATAGTCTTTATTATTTATTCGAATATTTTCAAAAGAATTGAAATATACATACATTTTCTTAAAATTTAAGTCTTGAGGATTAAATGTCCAAAAATATATATTATCAGAACTATAATCTATTAAAGATAAAGAATATCCATAAATTTGAAACCATGGTAAATCATCTAATATAAATTCTTTTTCTATTTTTTTATTTTCTTTTTCTCCCATTAGAAATACTTTATTTTCTTTTCTTTCGAGAATGAAATGACTATCTTTTGATATATATTCTAATTTATTAACCTTTTCATTATCATGATAGACCTTATATTTATCTTCATTTCCTATCCATTCCACATAAAAATTTTCTTTATTATAAAGCATTTTACTCTTATTTATTCCATCTGGAAGTGATTCATCATAAACCATTTTTAATGATTCTTTTGACTCAAATATGTTAGAATAAGCAAAAGTAAAACAGTTCAATAGAATTAGTAAAAAAAATAATTTTTTCATAAAATTCCTCCAATATCAATCGTATTTTTATGTTATAATTTTATTAACTCCTAAAAGCAAAAGGTGAATATATGGATAAACGAAAAAAAGTTGTTTATTATATTTTAATCATAACTGGAATATTATTGACTTCTTATATTCCATTTGAAAAATTTAATATAGAGTTTAAATATTTAATACCATTATTTTTAATAACTTATATATCGGATAATTTAAAAATATATTGGCGATATGATAGAAGACTTGTTAGCAATATTGTTGGATTTACATTTTCCTTCATTTTAGGATTGCCATATGTATTTTTAAATTCTTTTATAACTTTTTTTAGATTAAAAAAGAGTTCTTTAAATGGTAGGCTCTATGTATTTTTAGTATACTATAACACTTATATATTATCGGCTATCATAGCTTATAAATTTGATGGAATTCTCTCAATATTTTTATTTTTGACTTTATCAAAAATATTTAATTCCATAATAATGAATACTTTAAAAACTTTTGATTTTAATATTTTTTTATTAGAATACTTACATTTTTTAACTTTGATACCTTTTTCATATTTCTATTTAATTTCAGATCAATATATAATTAAAATAGCTCTGATAACAGTAAATTTATTATTATCTATCTTATATTATTTATTGATTAAATTAAAAAATGAAAAAAATGATGAAATAATAAAAAATCAAAGACTTCAAAAATTTAATGAAATAACTTTAAAATTCTCAAATATTTTAAAGCAGTTCAGTGTAAAAGATACTGAATATTTTGTTTTGGATGAAATTGCAAAAATTATTCATTCGCAGTTGAAATATAAACATGTTTTAATAAGTATGTTCGATTTTAAAAAAAATACTGTTGAAAGAATAACTCAAAAAGGTTTGAGCGAAAATGATTTTAATAAAATAAAAAATAAAAGAGTTAGTATAGATAAAATAATGAATTTACTCGATATCTCAAACAAATATCTTGAAACTTATTTCATCCCAAATAATGGCAATGATAAAGATTATCTTTTTTCTTTAAGAAATGAAGTAAATATAAATGATAGTTTAAAACCATCTAATCTATGGAGATATGATGATTTATTGTTAATAACTTTAAAAAATGATATGAATGATATAATTGGTTATATATCTTGTGATGAACCAGAATCTGGTCTTAGACCTACAAAAGAAGAATTAAATATTTTGACTGTATTGACTCAATTAGCATCTATAACTTTAGAAAATTCTTATAAATATAATGAGGTTATTAATATAGCTGAAAGAGATGGATTAACTAAATTATATAATCATTCAAAGCTATTTTCAGATTTAAATTTATTTGAAAAAGCTGAGAAAAATATATCTATTGCTTTTTTTGATATGGATAATTTCAAATCCTTCAATGATAATTATGGACACTTAGAAGGAGATAAAATATTGAAAAAAATTTCTAAACTATTTAAAAATAATATAAGAGATAATGATAGAGTTTATAGATATGGTGGCGATGAATTTGTATTTATATTTAATAATATTAAAAAAGATAAATCTAAAGATATAATTAAAAGATTTATTGAAAAAACTTCTTCAATAAATTCAAATATAACTTTTTCAATAGGAATTGCTGACTCCTCTGAAACATCAAAATATAAAGAACTTTTAGATTTAGCCGATAAAAGAGCCTATAAATCTAAAAAACTTGGTAAAGATAGAATAACTATTTAAAATTTATATTTCAAATCTAAAATATAAAATAAATGAGGAGTGTTTATTTTGAAAACAAAAAAATTAACTTATACATCAATGATGTTGGCATTAGTTTTTATATCAACACTTTTAATAAAGATACCAGTTCCAATAACCAATGGTTATATTCATCTTGGAGATTCTATGATATTTATAGCATCCATAATATTTGGATGGAAAACAGGAATGATATCTGGCGGATTGGGTGCCTCCATGGCTGATTTAATTGGAGGTTATGCATTTTGGGCATTACCAACTTTAATAATAAAATCTATAATGGCAGGAATAATTGGTCTATTCACAAAGAAAAAATCTAAAAACATTGCATTTATTATGACAATATTGGGAATTATAATATGGATATTATTTAGTTCAATTATTTATATATCTTTAAATAACTTAAAAATCGATATAAAAAATGATTTAAATTATTCACAAAAAATAATAAATGAAACTGGTTTAGATAACATCAAAAACCTTGATTCGACAATAAAAAAGATACAAAATATACTTCTATATATATCTATAATAATCCCAATTTTAAGTTTTATACTAATATCAATTTTTAGAAAAAGGGATAAAGATTTATTTAATTTAAATACCTTTTTAGGTATAATTATTTCTGGTCTTTGGATGGTGATGAGTTATTATATAAGTGGAATATTCATATATGGAAATTCTATAATACCTATATTTGAAATACCTTGGAATATAACTCAATTTATTGGAAGTGCTATAATAGCAATATTAATAGTATTTTCTTTGAATAAATTAAATTTAAAAATAAAATTATAAAGATTTAGGTTAGGAGATTAAAAAATGAAGAAAACCATTTATTTATCAATAATTTTTTTGATATTACTTATAACTATTTTTCTTATCTTTTTTGCAGGTTTTATAAAAATATCTGATAAAAGAATATTTTATATTGGATCAAAAGAAAAAGCTTTAAAAGAATTCTTTGAAAAAGAAAAATATGAAATAATAAATGATTATAAAAATAAATATAAGGACGATTATTTATATTATTTTGTAAAAGATATAGTTCAGAGCGATTATCCTTATTTGAACTTAAAAGAAAAGAAATATGATTTCGATTGGAAAGATTTATCTGATTTTTATATCGATAAAATAAAAAATACTGATAATGAAGATAAAAAAATGTATTTATTGAATGAAATGATTAGTTTTTTAAATGATTCAAATATTAAAATAGATTCGAATCATGACAACTTTTATAATTTAACCCTTCCAATAAAATTAAAGGAATTTGGAAATGATATAAAAATAGAAGCTTATAATATTCATGCAATAGAATTTCAGGATAATATACAAATAGGTGACACTTTATTAAAAATAGATGATATTCCAATAGACGAAATCATCCAAGAAATCTCTTCAAAAACTTATTATGGAAAAGTCAAAAATGGTAAAGATTTAATATTAAAAAAAATTTTTAATCTTTATAATTTTTATATTAAAGATGAAAAATATGATTCTTCAACTCTAACATTAAAAGATTCAGAGCAAAATGAATATACTATTTCTCAAAAGTACAATCCAAATGATATATATTTTAAAAATAATTCTTTTATGATAAATGAATATGCTTATAATTCAACAAAAAACAATTTTGAAATATTTGATAAAGATATCGGTTATCTAAAAATAGGTTCTTTTGAAGATGAAAATTTTGAAGATTTCATTCAAAATATAGAACTTGAAAGAACTAAAGGATTGATAATAGATATAAGGGGTAACTCTGAAAAGAGCAATGAAAAAAATATGTTTTTGTTATTATCGAAGTTCATGAATACAAATGATGAATTTTTATATAAAAGAATTAAAAATTCTGAATTTTTACATATATTCGGGAGAAATTCTAATGATTATCCAAATGATATAGAATTCAATGGAGAATTTTATCCGGATATTAAACTAAATTATGAACCCTCAAATAATAAATATGATAATCCTGTAATACTTATAATAGATAATATAAACTATAATTCAAGTGATCTTTTCATATATTACTTTAAAAATAATAGTATTGGAAAAGTAATAGGTAGAAATACTATCATGAATATAGGTAAAACTTTTGATATTAAGTTTGATGATATTATTTTGAAATTTCCTTATTTAATGTATTTAAATCATTATAAAGAAATACTAGAAGAATACGAAATTAAACCAGATATATATATTCCTTATACGGATAATGAAGTTAGAGGAGAAGATATTATATATGAAACATCATTTAACTTAATATTGGCTTCAATTGAGCAAAAATAAAAAAATTTCCGTTATAATTTTTAAATTATAACGGATTTTTTTATAAATAATCTCACCTAAATGAACAAAAAAAGATAAGATATAAATTTTTTATTATGCTAAACTCTATTTTGGAGGTGCAAAATGAATTGGATAAACATTTTAAATGATGTAATAAACTATATAGAATCAAATTTGAATTCTGAGATCTCTCATGAAGAAATTTCTAAAATATCTTGCTGTTCTTATTATCATTTTCAAAAAGTTTTTTCATACATAACTGGTTTATCTTTGGGTGAATATATAAGAAATAGAAAAATGACTTTAGCTGCCTTCGATATACAAAAAGATGAAGGAAGAATCATTGATATTGCTTATAAATATGGATATGCCTCCCCAAATTCATTTAATAAAGCTTTTAAAAGTGTGCATGGTATTCCTCCAATAAAAGCAAAAAATAATAAAGCAATTTTAAATATATTCCCTAAGTTAAGTTTATCCCTTGAAATATCGGGAACAGAAGATGTTAAATATTCGATAGTAGAAAAAGAAAGTTTTAAAATTATAGGAAATAGAATTTCATTATCAGAAAATATGAATGAAAATTTTAAAATAGTCCCAAATTTTTGGAAAAAAATGATAAATAATGATTTTATAAATAAATTGAAAGAATTCAACAATAATTATCCAAAAGGTATATTAGGAGCATTCCTGAAATAAAAAAAGAAAGAGGTTGAAAAAAAAGGAACCTCCCCGTAAAATAAAAGTGTAACAAGAATCCATCAAATATTTTACA
>NZ_JASUSU010000031.1:0-34133 GCF_030445905.1 Oceanotoga sp.
TTTATTCCTTTTTTACTTGTTTTTATTTTTGTTGCTTTTCATTTACTTGTTTTTTATTTCATATCCCTTTTTTATTGCTCTATTTTTCAAGTCACTATATTTTTAATTTACAGAATTGGATATAAATCTAAGTTTTTATCATCTTGTATTATACTTTTTATTATATTCATTCCTTTCTCTATTTTTTGTTCATCTGCATCGGCAAAACTAAGTCTATAGAAATTTTTAATATTTCCTTCTGGAGAAAATACTTTTCCAGGTAATATTGATACACCTCTTTTGGAAGCTTTTAAAAATAAATTTTCAAAATTATCATTTATCTTTATCCAAAAATATAATCCTCCCATAGGAACTTCAAATATCTCAAACTCTTTTATTTCTTTTATTTTATTATACATTTTCTCAAATCTTTTTTTATATAATACTCTCATTTTTTCAATATGTTTATCCCAATATCCTTCTTTTAAATACATTTCAAAGGCTCTCTGATTTAATCCTGGACTTGAAATATCACTCGAATATTTAAAAGATACAAAAGGATTAAAAAGATCTTCGGGTAAAATTATAAATCCAAGTCTAAGTCCAGGCATAAATATTTTCGAATAACTTTTTATATATATAACTTTTCCATTTTTGTCCATAGATTTTAAAGATTTTAATTTAATTTTGTCATAATAAAGTTCAGAAAGGCAATCATCTTCTAAAATATAAAAATCATATTTATATGAAAGTTCTAAGAGTTTTTGTTTTTTTTCTTCACTCCATAAAATACCTGTAGGATTCTGAAATGTTGGCATAGTATAAAATAATTTTATATTATTTTTGTTTAAAAATTTTTCGAATTCTGAAAGATCTATCCCATCTTTTTGAATTGGAAATGATTTTATATTTGTATTTCTATTATTAAACGAAGCTATAGCTCCAGAGTATGTTGGTTCTTCAACTACAACTGTATCTTTTTCATTCAAAAGTATTCTACTTATCAAATCAATTGCTTGTTGTGCTCCGGATACAATTTGTATTTTTTCCGGATTTGTAGCGATACAATCTTCTTTAAGTTTTTCAGATATACATTTTCTCAATGGATAATAACCTTGAGTTTGTTGATAAGTAAAAGCATCTCCACCATCTCTATCTAAAACCTTTATCAAAACACTTTTAAAATCTTCTACTGGAAATAAATTAGCCGATGGAGTGGCTGAAGCGAAATTTATGTTATTCTCTATATTTATTTGTCCAGAATTCAATCTCTCATTTATTTTTAAATCATTATAATCTTCCGAATCATTCATTTCATCATCTAAATAAGCTACATAGCTACCACTACCAAGCTTTTTGTATACAAGTTTTTCTTCTTCAAGTAAATTATATGCTTTTACGATTGTAGAAGGATTTAATTTTAAATCTGAAGCTATTTTTCTTATAGGTGGCAATTTAGTATTTGCAACTATTTTCCTTGTTAAAATGTCCTTTTTTATAGATTCATAAACTTGTAAATAAAGTTTTTTATCAATATTTTTATTTATCTTATAATCAAACATTCAAACCCCCCTCATTCGTCATGATACAATTATTAATTTTACCGCAATTGACAATACAATTTTTATATGCAATAATAAAGTGTATTGTGTATATATAACAATACTATTATATCAAAAAGGGGGAGATTTTTAAATGGAAAATATCAAAAATAGATATAATTTAAACAAAAACCTTGCACAAATGTTAAAAGGTGGCGTAATAATGGATGTAACTAATGTTGAACAAGCAAAGATTGCTGAAAATTCAGGAGCAATAGCCGTTATGGCACTTGAAAGAGTTCCAGCTGATATAAGAAAAGAAGGCGGAGTTGCAAGAATGTCTGATCCAAAGATGATAAAAGAAATAGCGAGTTCCGTTTCAATACCAGTAATGGCTAAAGTGAGAATTGGTCATTTTGTAGAAGCACAAATATTAGAATCACTTGGTATAGATTTCATAGATGAAAGTGAAGTTTTAACTCCCGCAGATGAAGAATTTCATATAAATAAAAAAGCATTTAAAATACCATTCGTTTGTGGTGCCAGAAATTTAGGAGAGGCTTTGAGAAGAATCAGTGAAGGTGCAAGTATGATAAGAACAAAAGGTGAAGCTGGTACTGGTAATGTTGTTGAAGCCGTTAGACATATTAGAAAAATAAATTCTGAAATTAAAGAATTAAATAAATTAAGTTCTGAACAATTGATAGCTAAATTAAAAGACATCAAAGCTCCACTTGATTTAATCGAGTATGTTTCAATAAATCAAAAACTTCCAGTTGTAAATTTTGCTGCTGGTGGAATAGCAACTCCAGCTGATGCAGCTTTAATGATGCAATTAGGTTGTGATGGTGTCTTTGTTGGTTCTGGAATATTTAAATCAAATAATCCAGAAAAAAGAGCAAAAGCAATAGTTGAAGCAACTATGAATTTTAATAATCCAGACATTATTGCAAAAGTGTCAGAAAATCTCGGTGAACCAATGTATGGAATTGATATAAGAGATTTAGAAGATAAGGATATGATGGCTGAAAGAGGATGGTGAAATGATAAAAATTGGTGTACTTGATATTCAAGGTGGCGTTGAAGAGCATGTTAACATATTAAAAAAAATAGAAAATATTGAAGTTTTAAAAGTAAAATATCCAAAAGACTTGAATAATATTGATGGACTTATAATTCCCGGTGGTGAAAGTACTACTATAAGTAAATTGATGAAAAAATATGGTTTTATAGAAGCGATCAAAAATTTTTCAAAAAATGGAAAAAGTATATGGGGAACTTGTGCAGGACTTATTTTACTTTCAAATAAAGTAGATGATGAAGATGGAACTTTAAAACTTATAGATATAGATGTCTCAAGAAATGCTTTTGGAAGTCAAATTAATTCTTTTTCTTGTAATAAAATTGTCGAAAAAATCTCATCAATACCTTTAGAATTAATTTTTATAAGAGCTCCAATAATAAAGAATGTGGGAGAAAATGTTAAAGTTTTGATTCGTTTAGAAGATAAAATAGTTGCTGCAAAACAAAATAATATTCTCGTGACTTCTTTTCATCCTGAATTGACAAATCAAACGTTATTTCACGAATACTTTATAAATAATTTCATAAAAGCGAAAAGATCTTAAGATCTTTTCGTTTTTATTTTTTACATTTTTTTAATATTTTTAATTTTTTTTAATCATATTATCATGATAAAATTAGCTATATAATATTTATGTAGCTTAAACTACATAAAAATATTTTAAAAGGTGATTAATTTGATAAATTATAAAAATGTTGGATTTAAATATTCAGATAGCAAATCAAATAACTTAAAAGATATTTCCTTTTCAATAAAAAAGGGGGAATTAGTTCTTTTGACTGGATTGAGTGGTAGTGGTAAATCTACAATTTCAAAATGTTTAAATGGTTTGATTCCAAATTTAATAGAAGGCGATTTAGAAGGATGTGTTTATATCGATAATAAATCTCTAAATGATAAAAAAATACATGAAATAAGTAAAAATGTTGGTTCTGTTTTTCAAGATCCAAGAGGTCAATTTTTTACAACTAATACTACTTCTGAACTTGCTTTCACTATGGAAAATTATGGTCTTTCAAAAGATAAAATTCAAAAGAGAATAGAAAATGTCTGTAAAATTTTAAATTTAAATAGTATCTTAGACAAAAATATACTCAATATATCGAGTGGAGAAAGACAAAAATTAAGCATAGCTTGTGCTTTGACTATGAATCCTAATATTCTTTTATTTGATGAACCTTCTTCAAATCTTGATTATAAAAATACATTAAATTTAAGAGATATTTTATTAGATCTAAAATCGAAGGGTTATACTATAATCATTGCCGAACATAGGCTTTTTTATTTAAAAAATATCATAGATAAAATGATTTACATTGAAGACGGAAAAATTAAAAATATCTTCTTAAAAGAAGATTTAAATCATATTGAAGATAAGAATTTAAGAGTTTTTGATATTTTCAAAAGCAAATTCAAAAATATTGGGAAAAACAATACTGAAGAAATTCTTTCTTTAAAAAGAATTTCTTTTAAAAATATTTTAAAAGATATATCTTTTAAAACTTATAAAGGTGATATCACAGCTATTATAGGGAAAAATGGTGTTGGAAAAACAACACTTGCCAAATTGATTTCTAAAATAGAAAAACCAAATTCCGGTGAAATTAAACTTAAAGGAAAATCAATTTTTATAATGCAAGATACAGATTATCAATTATTTGGTAGTTCAGTTTATCAAGAATTAAAAATAGGAAATCCTAAAATAACTGATAAAAAAATTGATGAGGCTTTAAAAAAAGTGGGTTTGAGTTCTGTAAAAAATAAACACCCTTTTTCTCTCTCTGGTGGACAAAAACAAAGGCTTACAATAGCTTTAGCTTATGTTTCTGAATCAGATTTGATAATTTTAGATGAACCAACAAGTGGATTGGATGCAATTAATATGCAAAAAATCTCTGATCTTATTAAAGATTTGTCTAATAATCATGCTATTTTAATAATTTCACATGATTTTGAATTTATAACTAATGTATGCAATAGTGCAATTTATTTAGAAGATGGAAAAGTTTCAAAAGAATTTAATTTTAAAAAAGATGAAGAAGAACAATTAATTAATATTTTTAAAGAACTTAATTTATAGGAGGGATTATTGTGAAGTTTAAAACTAAGGATTATGTATTTTTAGGTATTACAGGTGCTTTATATACCGCTTTATATTTTGTAATTATTATGTCTTTTTATGCCATTGGACTTGGAGCCTTTTTCCATATCATATCTCCTGGAATTTTTGCTTTAATAGGTGGTACTATTATAACTTTTATAGTTTCTAAATGTTCTAAATTTGGTACATTTACAATATTGAGTATCATAATAATGATTCTCATGTCATTATTTGGTGGAGGTTATCTTCCTTGGATTTTAACTTCTTTAACAACGGCAATATTAGCTGATATAATAAGTTTTAAATTTGGTTATAAAAAAACATTGACTTTAGGTATTTCTTATGGTATTTTATCTGTTGGCCAAGCAATGGGAAGTATAATACCTGTTTGGTTTTTTGTGGATTCTTATAAAGAAACATTTGAAAGAAGAGGGATGACTCCTGAGGGAATGAATGAAATGATAAATGCCGCTAAGGGTATTATGGGTTTTTATGCTCTTATTTTAGTATTTATACTCGCCTTTATAGGTATTTTAATAGGAAAAGCTATATTAAAAAAACATTTTGAAAATCAATAATTATAATTCTTAAAATGTCAATAAAAGACGTCCAATTATAAAATAATTGGACGTCTTTTTATATTAAAACACCTATTGTCATTATTGTGGATAAAATCATTATAAAAATATCAAATTTTTTTATTTTAACATCGTATATAGAACTTCTTTTAACATCACATTCTATACCTTTTGTCAATCCAGCGGAAGTCAATTCATCTGCAAGTAATGAGCATCTAAAAAGCATAGGAACTAAGAAATATTCTAAACTTTTAAATGGTTTTAAAATGCTCATAGATATATTTCTCATTTTCATAGTTTGTTTGATAAATTTAAATTCATGACCAAAAGTCGGAAAAAATCTAAAAGCTACGGTAATACCAATTATAAGATTTTTTGGAAGTTTCAAATTATTTAAAGCTGAAAGTAATTCACTCGTTTGAATATTATAAAATAAAATTGAAGCTATCATAAGTACTGGTATTATCTTTAAAGCTATATAATTAATAAGTTCAAAAAACATTTTAAATTTTCCAGAATCTAAATAATCTTGAAATTGAAATATGAGAAGAAATATTAAAAATATTATTGAAAATTTTAATAATCTCTTTTTTTCATTAAAAAATAATAAAAAACCCGAAGATATTAAAAAACATATTATGATTGCAGTTAAAGAAGAAGTAAACATCAAAACAAAAGGAAAAAGCATATTAACATATAAAAGTGTTAAAGGATTTACTTTGTATTTTTTCATTTTTTCCCCCTCATATAATAGATTTTATTTTTATTATATATTATGTTTCTGGAGGATTTATTAAAATTAAAATAAAATTAGGTTAATCTACATAATGTAGATTAACCTAAAATATTTTCTAAAAATCTATTTCATCTGGATGGGGCCCCATTCTTTCATCTTTATTTAAAGAGTCTATAATTTTAATATCTTCTTGATTTAATTCAAAATCAAATATATTAAAATTACTTTCTATTCTTTCTTTTGTGGTTGATTTTGGAATAGTTATTATATTTTTTTGAATTTGCCATCTTAAAACAACCTGAACAGGAGTTTTATTGTATTTATTAGAAATTTCAATTATTTGAGGTATTTCATTTACTTGTCCTTTCATTATAGGTCTCCATGCTTCAAGAATAATATCATTTTCTTTACAGTAATTCAATAGATCTTCTTGATTTAAATATGGATGAAATTCTACTTGATTTATAACTGGTTTTATCTCAGAATTAATCAATAATTCTTCTAAATGATGTTGCATAAAATTACAAACACCTATAGCTCTAACCTTTTTTTCTTTATATAATTTTTCAAGTGCTTTCCAAGTATCTATAAATTTTCCTTTTACAGGCCAATGTACAAGATATAAATCTAAATAATCAGTCTGTAATTTTGAAAGACTCTCTTCAAAAGCTTTTAAGGTATTTTCATATCCTTGTTGTGTATTCCAAACTTTAGAAGTTAAAAATATTTCTTTTCTGGATATTCCAGACTTTATGATTGCATCTCCAATTTCAGTTTCATTTCCATAGAAGGATGCAGTATCTATACCTCTATATCCTGTTTCTAAAGCCCATAAAACTCCTTGAAAAACTTTATTTCCTTCAGCTTTATAAGTTCCATACCCAATAGATGGTATTTTAATTCCATTATTAAGTTCAAAGTATATCATATAAAACCCTCCTTCAAAAATTTTATTATTATAAATATCAGTTATAATTGTTACTTCTGATTATTTGTAAAAAATCAAAAACATCAAAAGGTTTTTCAAGATATCCATTAACTCCAAGTTTATAACTTTCTATTCTTGTTTTATCAGTATTTTTAGCTGTAAGAACTATAATTTTTATATTTTTTAAAAGTTTTTCTTCTTTTGCACTTTTTAAAAATTCAAATCCATCCATCTCTGGCATATATAGGTCTAATAATATTGCTACAGGTTTTTCAAAATTTTCATCTTTTAAATAATTCATTATTTCTAAACCATTTTTAAATCTTATTAGAGGATTATTTATTCCAGATTCTTCTATCGTTTCTTTTATTATTTCATAATCAATATCATAATCTTCTACTACAATTAAAGGTTTTATTTTCATATTTCTTCCCCTCCAATACTGTTATTTTTCATTCTTAAATCTATTTGTCTTTTAAATATTGCCCTATATATGGCACTTGTATATTTTTCACCCATATCTAAATATTCCAAAAAATAATTATTAAAACTTTTTTCATAGGTTATACTTTTTATTATTCCTATAATATTTACATTTTCACCTTTATACTCAAAGTTCAAAAGTAAAATTTGTCCAGCCCTAAATTCATTTTCAGAAGAAAAATTCAAAGAGCTTCCTCCGATTACCCTCATAACACCTGTATATGATTTTTCTGGATTTATTTTTAGATTTTTTAGATCAACCTTTGAATCTATTTTAAATATATTTACATTTTTATACCAAACTATTCTAACAAGCTTTGAATTTTTTGAAGATTTACTTTCTATCAAAATTGTATAATTTTCTTCAGATTTAGATATTATTTTTGCATTATAATCCTCTACTATTCCACCAATGTCTAAAACGAATTCAATCTCAGTTCCAGTCTTTAAATCTAAATCTTTTTCAACAAATTTAATATTTAATATATTACCTATAGAACTATTTATAAGAGCTTTATGAAGTTTTTCTTTTTCATATTTATCTTGAATATATACTTCTCTTCCATAACCCATTGAAGAAAATATATCAAGATTTCTTATTCCACCATAAAATGTAGGTAATATTTTAGTCGCAACTTCAACAACTCTTTCTGATAATAAATTACTTTCTACCATATATTTTAAATTGCTTAAAGAATACTGTAAAGGGTTTTGTTTATCAATCTTTGACATTGTAGAATCAAATGCATTAGAAACAGAAAGAATTTTAGCCTCTATAGGTATTTCAGGCCCTTTTAGTCCATATGGTCCGGTTCCATTTTCTCTTTCATATATTAATTTTGCAATTTTCACTATATTATTCATAAAATTATTTCCTAAAAATATTTCTTCTAATTTTTCAAGATACATTTTATTGGTTTCATTTTCCGTTTTTTCTATATTATTTTCAGGCATTCCTGTTTTTTGCCATAATTTTCCAATATCATGAATTATGGCAGCATTTCTTATTAAATTTGTTTGTTCTTGGTTTAATGGCATAGCTTTAGAAATTATGGTGGCAATATCTGCAACCCTCAATGAATGATTATATATATCAGAATCTGAAATTTTTGTAAGTCTTATAAAATTATTTAGAAATTTTTCTATCAAATCTTTTTTTGTGAATGTTTTATGATATTGATATATATAGTCTGTAAGTTCTATGAAAACTCTCTCTATACTTTGATTTATAATATCTGATATATCTTCAAAAAACAAATAAACCATTATAGCCATTTCTTCTCTTTCATTTATAAGAGGTTTATATATTTTTTTTATGTATATATAAACTTTTTCAGCTTTTATGTCATGAAACGCCCACCAATATTGATATTTAAACTTTTCAACATCTATTTCTTTTATATAAAAATCATCATATTCTTCAAAGTTTTTTTCTAAAGTACTTATTTCAAAAGAAATTCCAGATAATTCATAATTTATAGAATTTTTTATACCATCATAGCTTTTTATTTCAACATATTCATCTTCATTTTTTAAGGCTATCATTCCTTTTATAACATTGGGCACTAATTCAGAAGAAAGTTCAAAAAAAAGTTTTTCCAATTCATTACTCAATTTTATTCCCCCTCAAATCATAATTTCTCTTTATAATCTTCTATCTTTTTTAAAAAAGGACTTAAATCATTAAGATCTTTGTTTCTTGCAAGATCTTCAAGTTTTTTACATGTATCACTTGCTTGATTAAATTTTAAATATTTAAAAGGATTTTTTATTTGATGTGCAATATCTGCAATTTTTAAATAATCTTTTTTTGGATCTAAAGTTTTTAAAATTTCAATTTTTTCTTCTAGATCTTTTATAAACATTTTTTTTATTTTTTGATTATTAATATCTCTCTTCTTTTTTTTGACATTTATTCCAACTTTTTCTATTAAATCTTCTTCATTTAAAGGTTTAGGTATATAATCGTCCATTCCCATTTCTATACACTTTTTAAAATTATTGCTATTAGAAAAAGCTGTCAATGCTATTATTGGTAGATGTTTATCTGTACCTTTTTCAATTTCTCTTATTTTAACAGTAGTCTCATATCCATCTAATTCAGGCATAGAAATATCCATTAATATTATATCAAAATTATGTTTTTTTATTCTATCTAAAACTTCTACCCCATTTTTAACTGTATCTACTTTAAATCCAAGACTTTCAAGTTGCATTTTTTGAATCTCTCTGTTCACAGAATTATCTTCAGCTAATAAAACTTTAATTCCTTCTACATTTTCCTTATTTTTTGGACTTTTAAGTATTCCTTCATTCACATTATTTTTTAATAATACAGAAAATTTAAATATACTTCCCCTATCTTCTTTTGAAATATATATAATTTCTCCTCCCATAAGATTTATTATTTCTTTTGAAATGGCTAATCCTAAACCTGTTCCACCGCTTTCATTATGTGATTTTCTTTTACCTTGATAAAAAGGCTCAAAAACTTTACTTTGTTCATTTTCATCTATACCAATTCCAGTATCTTCGATTATAAAAATTATTCTTTGAAAGTTCTTCAATGTATTAAATCTATCGAGTTTTATACTCAATTTTACAAATCCTTCTTCTGTAAATTTAAAAGCATTATTTAAAATATTTTGAATGATTTGGCTTAATTTGGTGTAATCACCTACAACCTTTATATCAAAATCTTCAATTTTAACATCTGGAATAAATTTTACATATCTATTTTGTTTTATTTTATATTCTTTTATTATATTTTCTATTATTTCTTTTAATAAAAATGGCTTTTCTATAAGTTTTATAGTACCTTGTTCTATTTTTGAAAAATCAAGCATTTTATCTATTATATTTAAAAGATTTTTAGATGCATTTCTAGACATATTGACAAGTCTTTCTATTTCATCATTAATATTCATCTTTCTTAAAAGATCATTGACTATAAATATTGTATTTACTGGTGTTCTTATCTCATGGTTCATATTCGCAACAAATAAAGATTTTGTTTGATTGGCAAGTTCAGCTTTTAATTTTGATTTTCTAAGATTTTCTTCATATTTTTTTCGCATTTCATTATTATCTATAATATAATAAAACATTTTTATTATATTATAAAAAGATTTTAATACTTTCATATATTCTTCATTAAATATATCTGGAATGTTGTTTTTTATATTTAATACTATCAAAGTTATATTTTCTTCATTTATATGAAATTTTAATACCATAGTTTTTTCAATATTTTTGAATAATTTATATACATCTTTTTTATCATTTTTATCAAAAATATCCTCTATTATAATTCTATAAAAATATCCAAAAACAGCTATATCTTCAAGTATTTTTATAAACATTTTATTTTTTATTTTCATTTTTTTATTTTTTATCTTATCAATATTAAAATTTCCACTTTCAATAAAATTGATTTCTTCATCATTAATTTTTATAGCTATTGCAGACTCTATTTCTGGAAAAACTCCTATCATAGCTTTTATTATTTCTTTTAAATATAGAGATTCATCATTTAAAATATTCATATCTCCAAGTTTAGAAGTTATTTTATTTATACTTTCAAGCTGTTTATTCATCTTATATAATTCTATATATGATTTTTCAAGTTCAAGATTTGTATTGGAAATTTTTTCTGAGTATTCATTAAGAGTTTTATTAGTTGACTCAATTTCTTTAGTTTTATTTTTTACAACATTTTCAAGAGTATTTCTATAATTTTCGAGTTTTTCTTTATTCTCTTTTAATTTATAATTATTTATAAAAAAATCTTTAAAATAATTTTTAAAAAGACTGTTTAAAATAAAAGAAATAATTCCAACTATAAAGATGATTATCAATATTTCATTTCTTTCCCGATTAAAATTTATATTATAATTATTAAAAAATAAAAACAAAAGGAAATTTAAGATATTTGAAGATATTATCAAAGATCCACTTAGCAGCATATAAGAAGATATATATAATACACTTATAATATAATTTGCAAGATAAAAATTATGATTTAAATTCATTATTGGAAAAACTGCCCATATAAAATAGCATAATGTATACCAATTTACTATTTTTAAATTTTTTTTATTTTTTATGAATAATATCAAAAATAAATTTAAAAATAAGAATATCAAATTTGCATACAAAATTTTGATAGTACTTTCATATAAAAAGTAAATAATTATTTGTATGAAACTTGAAAAAATTCCTAAATAAAGAAGATTTTTAAATCTGATATTTCTTTGCTTTAATATAGAAGTATTAAATTTTTTCAAATCAGGTATTATTTTTTCATTCATTCAAACTCCTCCAAAAAATAACTTATACTAAATTATACAAAAAAATTAATAAAATAAAAAGCAATCTTTAAAGATTGCTTTTTATTAATCAAATTCTCTCCCAAAAAAACCATAATTTACAGGATAAGAAATACTTTCACATTTATTTTTATATATACTCGAATAATACCATTTATTTTTAATTTTTATAATATTCGTTTTTCCTTTAACTTTAATCCAGCCACAACTTTCTTTAAACAACTCATAACTTAAATAAGCTTCTGCTTCCAAATCTATAAAGTTTGGGCTGAATAAACCTTTTTCTTTTATTTTTATATTTGATATATTAACATTTTTTATTTTTGGATTTCCTCTAAACCTATCTGAAGAAAACCATTTTATAAAATCTTTGAGTTCATAATCATCTATTTCTATGTAAAAATATTTTTTTATAATATCAATTACAGATATGTCTGGATTATGAACATCTTTTTGATAACCCAAAATGCAATCATTGATTTCTTTTAAAAGCTCCATTTTAATCCCCCCAATTCAGTAAATACAACAAATTAATTTTACTCTTTTTTTTTGATACTTTAAAACTTTTTTATAGCTAAATAAGTTTATATATAGTCAAATAATGAAAAAAATTTCTTATATATGAAATTTTTTTCATTATTTGTATTTATTTTTTTTTGATATAATTAATGGGATAAGAAAAGGGGGGAATAAAATGTGTGATAAATATAAAAAATTAACTCCAGAAGAGTTCAAAGTAATAATAAATAAACATACAGAAAGACCTTATACTGGAAAATATGACGATTTTTTTGAAGAAGGAACTTATATATGTAAACAATGTGGTATTCCTTTATACAGATCTAATTCAAAATTCAAATCTAATTGTGGCTGGCCAAGTTTTGATGATGAAATTCCCGGCTCTATAAGAAAAAATACCGATGCTGATGGAATCAGAACAGAAATATTATGTTCACACTGTGGAGGACATTTAGGACATGTTTTTGAAGGAGAAAATTTTACAGAAAAAAATATACGCCATTGTGTAAACTCTATTTCTATGGACTTTATACCTCAAACATCTTCTTTAGAAAAAATGACAGCATACTTTGCAGCTGGTTGTTTTTGGGGTGTAGAATATATGTTTTCAAAATTATCTGGAGTAATAGATGCCATCTCTGGTTATAGCGGTGGTTTTTTAAAAAATCCTTCTTATGAACAGGTATGTTCTAATAAAACTGGCCATGTTGAAACTGTTCAAATAGTTTATAATCCAAATATAATAAGCTATGAAAAACTTTTAAAATATTTTTTCGAAATACATGACTTTTCACAAAAAGATGGTCAAGGACCTGATATTGGTGATCAATATAAAAGTTTTATATTTTTTGTAAATGAAGAACAAAAAAAGACTGCTGAAAAAATAGTTGAGGAACTAAAAGATAGAAATTTAGAAGTGGCTACACAAATAGAAAAAGTTAAAAATTTTTATAGTGCAGAAGATTATCATCAAAAATATTATGAAAAAACGGGTAAAGCGCCTTATTGTCATAGTAGAAGAACTATATTTAAAGAAGATTATCTAAATTTTAAAATATAAAAGCCGGATTTAAATCCGGCTTTTTTATAAAGTTTTATCATTTATTTTATTTAAATAACTTTCTACAAAATCTATAGTTTCTTTTAAAGAACCATCTTTAAAAGGATTTTTTAAATTTGCAATATTGATAAGCCCTGTAAAAGGTTTTGAACCTCCAGCTTTACATAACCTCAAATAATCTTCCCAAGCTATTTTTCTGTCTTCATTAAATTTTTTAAAGAATTGAAATGCACATATCTGTGCCAATGTATAATCTATATAATAAAATGGAGATTCATAAATATGTGACTGTTTTTGCCAAAATCCTCCATTTACAAGATAATCAACCCCATCATAATCTCTTTCAGGCAAATATTTTTTTTCTATTTCTGACCATTTTTTCCTTCTACTTTCTGGAGTTGCCTCTGGATTTTCATAAACCCAATGCTGAAATTCATCAACAGATACTCCATATGGAATAAACAACAAAGCTTCTGAAAGATGCATAAATTTAGCTTTTTCTGTTTGTTCGCCATAAAAAAGATCCCACCATGGATAAGTTATAAATTCCATACTCATAGAATGTATTTCTGCTGATTCAAGTGTAGGAAAAAGAAGTTCTGGTAATTCTATATGTCTTGATTGATAAGATTGAAAAGCATGTCCAGCTTCATGAGTTAATACATCGACATCTCCTGAAGTTCCATTAAAATTGGAAAATATGAATGGTGAATCATAGTCAAATATAAAGGTACAGTATCCACCAGGAGTTTTACCTTTTTTTGAATCAAGATCCATTAATTCATTTTCTACCATAAAATTAAAAAATTCTTCTGTCTCTTTTGAAAGTTCCTTATACATCTTTTGAGCTTTATTTACTTTTTCTTCGGTACTACCTTCTGGTTTTGGATTCCCACCTTCAAAACTATAGTCTTCATCATAATAATATAATTTATCTAAATTTATTCTTTCTTTTTGTCTTTTTCTTAATTCACTTGCAACTGGAACAACAAATTCTTCAACTTGTTTTCTATAATTTGCAACATCTTCGGCATTATAATCTGTTCTGGATAATCTATAATAAGCAAGTTCAATGAAATTATCATAACCAAGTTTTTTAGCCATTTTATCTCTAACTTTTACAAGTTGATCATATATATCATCAAATTCATTTTGATGTTCATCAAACCATCCAAAAATAGTTTTCATGGCTTCTTTTCTTTTACTTCTATCTGGTACGAGCATGAAAGGTCTCATTTGAGATAAATTTCTTTCTTGACCTTCAAAATTAACTTTAACTGATCCAAGAAGTTTAACATATTTACTGTTTAATTTATTTTCTTCTTTTAATTCTTCGATTATATCTTCATTAAAAGTTTTCAAACCAACTTCTGCAAGATTTAAAACATGTTCTCCATATTTTTCTTTAAATTCTTCTTTAAAATTTGAATTTAAAATTATTTTTTGGAGTTCATTCTCTATTTGTTGAATTTTAGGAGAATTTTCATCAAAATAATCTTTTTCTGAATTATAAAATTCATTTTCAGTATCTATAGTATATCTTATACTTGCAATACTTTCCATAGTTAATAAATTTTTTTCTCTTTTTATAAAATTTCTATAATAATCATCAAATTCTTCAAAACTCTTAGCTTTTTTTAGTTTTTCAAATAAATCTACAGAATATTCTTTTATACTATCTATATCTGGTCTTTCGTACTTAAAATCTTTAAATTTCAATTTATTTTCCCCCTTTAGTAAAGTTTGTATTATAATTATAACAGAATGATTTCAAAAATATATAATCATAAGGAGGAAAAATATGATAGTTTATTTCGTTATAATGATAGTTGGTTTAATCATAGCATTGTATGGATACATGATGAAATATACTTTAAGAGACAAATTTATAAATAAATTCGATCCAAATGCCATGGTAGATGCCGAAGGATTAGTAAATTATTTAGGTGGAAATATGTTTACTATAGGTATAACTCTTGTAGTATTTAGTATTATGTTTATGATATTCAAAGGATTTGTAATTATCTCAATAGCTTTTTTTGCAATTATTTTATTTTTACTTTTAAAAACTTTAGTTGGATTCCAAAAATTTTTTAAATATTAAAATAATCCCTACAAAGATATATGCTCTTTGTAGGGATCTTCTTATTTATTCAAAAAATCATTTAAATATTCTGATGCCAAAGATACAACTTTTGGATCTGTTGTTTTCGCTCCTTTAAATTTTCTCATTTTCTCATCAGAATATTTCCCAAAACCATCTAAATCATACGCAACCATCATAGATTTTCCCATTTTTTTATCTATTACGAGAAACCATTCTTTATAAAGTTCATCATCTTTAGATATATTTATAAATTCTATATTAGAATGACTTTTTAATTCTAAATCAGGCTCTCCAAAAAGATAGATTTTTTTTACATTACCTGCTATTTTTAAATATCTTTCCCAAATAGCTTTAGCTCTTGATCTCTTTTGAAATCCCGCATAAACAACAGCATCAGACTTATTTTTCATCAATACTTCTTCCATTATATAACACATTCTTTCTAATGAAGGTATATCTGTTTCATATTTCAAACTCAAAGCTTTTAAAGCACTTTCTTTAGCATTATACATCTCATTTATTTCACCTTCAACCTTATCAAAAATCTTCTTATATAACGAAAAATTCATAAAACCACTCTCCCTAATTTATTTTTTGATAATATAAATATTAAAGAAACAAAAGTAAATTTTATTAAATTAAAAGGAAATATAAACATCAAAAAATAATTGAATAAATTATCTATATTTGGATTAAATATTTTGGCATAATATAATAAATCATTTTTACTTATATTTAAAATCAAATCATACATTGGAAGCATAATATAATAATTAATAATAATAGCAAAAAAAGAAGATAATAATATGGAAAATATAAAAATAAAATTTGTTTTATATTTTTTGAATAAATATCCACTAAATGTTATAAAAAAACCAGAAATCAAAAAATTCAAAAATTCTCCTACACCAAAATTAGAACTAAAAAAAACATGTATTATATTCCTTATAAATATAGAAAATAAGCCATATAGAGGCATGTTTATACTCAAAAATAAAACTGGTAAATCACTAAAATCAAACTTTAAAAAATTCGGAAAAATAGGTATATTAAACTCTAAAAACATCATCAAAAATGATAATGAAGATATTACTCCTATTACAGAAATTTTTTTTGACAAAATACACCTCCAAATTAAAAAAAGCCATTCGCTATTTAAATAGCGAATGGCTCCATTATTTAATTCAAATATATTATACCATATCAATTAAAATTTAAAACTTTTTACTTCAGTTTTTAAGTTTTCTGCAAGAGCTGAAAGTTCCTCTGAACTTGCACTTATCATTTGTGCTCCTTCAGCTTGATTTCTAACAGCATCATCACCATTTTCAACTTGTTGTGTAATATCTTCCATCATATTCAATATATCTGACATAGATGTTTTTATAGAATCGGTAGAATGAGTTTGCTCTGTAGAACTTGAATTTAAATTCGCTATTCCAGCACTTATCATCTGTATTTTTTCTTTTATATCTATTATCTCTTGAGATACAACTTCTATTTCATTTGTAATTTCCTTTATTCCAACGGCAGATTTAACAGTTTGATCATTAACTCTTCCAGAATTTTTCTTTATTTCATCCAGTATTTTTTCTATCTTATCTGTAGATTTTTTAGATTCTTCCGCTAATTTTCTTATTTCATCGGCAACTACTGCAAATCCTCTTCCTGCTTCTCCTGCTCTTGCTGCTTCTATCGATGCATTTAAAGATAATAAATTAGTTTGCTCAGTTATTGAATTTATTGTAGTAAGTATATCTTTAATATTATTAGTTTTTTCATTTAAATTTTTAACTTCTTCAAGATTTTTATCTGAAATATTCTTTGTCTCTATTACTTTTTCTTTTATTTTTTCAATCGATTTGTATCCACTTTCTGTTGCATCATAAACTATAGTAGATGTATTTGTAAGTTCCATAGTTGAACCAGAAATTAATCCAGCACTTTCAGATATTAAATTAACTTTTTCATTGACATCTTCGACATTTTGTAAAACATTTTTTACATTATCTGAAATAGTATTGATCTGTGCACTCAATTCTTCACTCGTAGCACTTGATTCTTCAGCAGTAGCTGCAAGATTTCCAGCTGCATCATTAACTTGTGTAGATGATTCTTCTAATGATGAAAATACACTTTTTAAATTATAAGTTAAAGAATTAAATTCTTTTGCTAATACTCCGATTTCATCTTTTCTTTTTTCAAATTTTTCAGGAATTTTATGTGTTAAATCTCTTTTAAGCATAGCATCAGCAACATATTCAATAGGTTTTGTTATACTTTTAGATATAAATATTGCTACTATCAATATAATCACAAACCCTAATCCAAGAATTGTATATGTAATAAAATTTATAGTATTTATAGATTTAAAAGCTTCTTGAGTATCAATTTCAGCTATTATGGCCCAATTAAGTCCTAATACATTAACAGACGAATAAGAAGATAAAACTTCATTTCCGAGATAATCCATTATAATTTTTGTTTCATTTTGTCCATTCAATGCATTTTTAGAAGCATCTGTTTTAATATTTATCTTATCTGGGTTTTCAAATGAATTTTTAACATTATAAGTATCTGGTTTTAAATATGAATCAGATCTTAAAAGATTATCAGAACCAACTAAATAAGTCTCACCTGTTTCACCCATTCCCGTTCTTTCTTGCATAATATGGTTTATAGCTTTTAAACTTATTTGAAATACCACAGACCCTTCAAAATTACCATCGATTTTAATAGGGACAGCAATAAACATAGCTGGTTCATTTGAAATATCATACCATTCAAAATCAATAATTGAAAAGCCATTAAAAGATTCATAAAAAATTTTGTTTAATCCAGTATTTTTTATAATATAATCTTCAACATTTTTACCGAAATCAGTTTCTTTTGTTACTGTATAAACTATATCTCCATTTTCAGATATCAAAAAGATATCATAATAATTATATTCTTCAAGATATTTACTAAAATATTCTCCAAATTTCTTTTCTGAGTCTTTCCACTCTTGCGAATCTATACCATAATTTTTAAAATTTTCTTTAAACTCTAAAAGGGCATTAATAACAAAATCATTCTCTGAAAATAATTTCAAATCTCCTTCTCTTTATTCAAAATATGTTTCTATTTGATTTTTCTTTATAGTTTTTATAGCTTCAAGATTAGATATCGTATTTTGCTGTATTTGATCATTAGAAATATTAGAAAGTATAAATGAATTTGTTATAAAAGGTATCAACCCAACTAATAAGAATATTATACTAAAGTATAAACTAACTTTTTCATACACATCACCCACTTTTTTATATCAGTTGATATATTATACCTTTGTTATTTTAATATTGATTTAATAAAGTTACATTTTCAAACCATTTATTAAAATTTTTTATTCATTATTTTCAATATATTCTTTCATAAGTTCTGTATAACTCATCTTAATTGGTTCTTCAATATTATAAGGTTTTTCAAATTCTTGTGGTTTAAACATTTCAAGTGGATTATTATATTTAATTTTAAAAAGTTCTTTTAACAATTTTTCAAGTTCATTTGGTTTTCTAAAAGAAAATTTTATTTTTTCATTATCTATGAACATGGAATTCTTTTGTTCATAATTTTCATGTTTTTTCAAAAAATCTGTTATTAATTGTGTCCTTCTGTAGAAATAAGGATTTTCAAACTCTAAATACTCATATTTTTCTATATTTTGAAATTCATCTTCATTTATGAATGGATCTTTATTTTTCATTATGCATATAATCTTATTTTCAAGACTTCCCACAATTTCATCATTTAAATATATTTTTCCAAATTTTCCAATTTTTATGTTTTCTAATTTATTATTTCTAAATATTTTTCCAGCACGACTTATATATCCGACTGAATATCCTTGAATATTTATTATATTCATCTTATCATCCATAACATAAATATTGTACATATATAACACCTCCAACACGTTTTAATATATTATACTATATTTTATTAATATTCGGTTTATAATTTTAATTTATATTTACTTTTGTCTTAAAATTATGTATAATATACTATGAGGGGGGTGATTTTGTGATTCCTTTTAAAAAAAGTAGTTTTGAAATGGCTGAAAATTATATATATAATAATGCAAGAGATATAGATATATGTTTATTTGAATTGATATTTAAAAACAAATGTTCACATGATTTTTTAAAGGTATTAAAAAATTATCAAAATGAAGACGGTGGTTTTGGCCATGGAATAGAACCTGATTTCTGGTTAAAAGAATCTTCTCCTATTGCAACTACATTTGCTTTTCAATATTTAGATTACTTAAATGAAAATTCTGATGATGTTCAAGAAATTAAAAAAAATGGATTAAATTATTTTATATATTCTATGGATAAAGAGAATTTAAGATGGATAAGTGTTCCTAAAACTATTAATAATTTTCCGCATGCACCTTGGTGGCATTATAATGAAGATGATGATAATGAAGATGATTGGGGTAATCCTTCCGCCGAAATAACTGGTTATTTAAATAATTCATTTGAAATCATCGATTATAAAATATTAAATCAATTAAATGACAAGGCTATTAAAAATTTAATTTATAAAACAGAAATTGAAATGCATGAATTGAGTTGTTATATAAGAATGTATGAAAATTTTCAAGACGAATTAAAAGCTTTATTATATCCAAAACTAAAAGTGTTGATAAAAAACACTTTAAAATATACTGAAGAAGGATGGAAAACTTATTCAGCAGTTCCTTCAATGTTTATATTCAATAAAAATTCTGACTTTGCAGATGATTTTTCTTCAGTTATAAATGATTATTTAAATTATTTAATAAAAAGCCAAAATAACAATGGAAGTTGGACACCCATCTGGCAATGGGGTTGGGATGAAACAAATTGGAATATTTCAAAAAAAATATGGAGCGGACTTCTCACAGTAAAAAACCTCTTTTATTTGAAAGATTTTGGAAGGATTTAAAAAATCCTTCCCTTTTTTTATGAAATTTTTTTCAATGAAATATCTATTTTCAAAATACCTAAAGATTTTTAGTTATATTTACTATTATTTACATGTAATTATCCATGAAATCCCTTATTTAATTTTTTTTAAAATGTTATAATTTGTTTGAATATACAGAATAGTATAAACATAATTATAATTAAAACAAAAAAGGAGGGGTTTTATGGATATTAATTATGATATTTCTAAAGCTATGACCATTAAATTGGACAACGAATTGCCAGAATATCCAAAGTTTAAAAAAGATATAAGAAGAGCTCCAAAGAGAGAACTAACTTTAAACAAAAATGAAATAAAGCTCGCATTAAAAAATGCTTTAAGGTATATACCTAAGGAACATCATGAAATGATGGCAAAAGAATTTTTAAATGAACTGATGGAAAAAGGTAGGATTTATGGCTATAGATTTAGACCCGAAGGTAATATTAAAGGTAAACCAATAAACGAATATAGAGGTAATATAATAGAAGCCAAAGCTTTTCAAGTTATGATAGATAACAATCTTGATTTCGATGTTGCATTATATCCTTATGAACTCGTTACATATGGCGAAACAGGACAAGTTTGTCAAAATTGGATGCAATATAGATTGATAAAAAAATATCTCGAAGTGATGACAGATGAACAAACTTTAGTTGTAGAATCTGGTCACCCTTTAGGACTTTTTAAATCTCATAAAATGGCTCCAAGAGTTATAATAACAAATGCTTTGATGATTGGTCTTTTTGATGATCAAGAAAACTGGATAAAAGCTCAAGCTCTTGGCGTTGCCAATTATGGTCAGATGACAGCGGGAGGTTGGATGTATATAGGTCCTCAAGGTATTGTTCATGGAACATTCAACACACTTTTAAATGCCGGTAGATTAAAACTTGGTATAGATTCAGATAAAGATTTAAAAGGAAAATTATTTGTTTCATCTGGACTCGGCGGAATGAGTGGTGCTCAACCAAAGGCTGCTGAAATTGCAAATGGTGTTGCCATAGTTGCAGAAGTAGATTATTCAAGAATAGAAACAAGACATGATCAAGGATGGGTCGGCAAAATAGCTGAATCACCTGAAGAAGCCTTCAAAATTGCGAAAGAAGCTCAAAAAAACAATGAAACTTTATCTATAGCTTTTCATGGAAATATAGTTGATTTACTCGAATATGCCGTTGAAAATAATATTCATATAGATTTATTATCTGATCAAACATCTTGTCATGCTCCATATGATGGCGGTTATTGTCCTATTGGAATAACATTTGAAGAAAGGACAAGTTTATTATCCTCAAATAAAAATAAATTTAAAACTCTTGTAAATGAAACTCTTATAAGACATTTTAATGCTATAAAAAAACTTGTAGAAAAAGGAACTTATTTCTTTGATTATGGAAATAGTTTTATGAAAGCAGTGTTTGATGCAGGTGCTAAAGAAATTTCAAAAAATGGTAAAGATACTTCAGAAGGTTTTATATTCCCTTCTTATGTCGAAGATATAATGGGCCCTATGCTTTTTGACTATGGATATGGTCCATTTAGATGGGTATGTCTGTCTGGAAGTAAAGAAGATCTTATAAAAACAGATAAAGCAGCTATGAACTGTATAAATCCGGACAGAAGAGGCCAAGATAGAGATAATTGGGTTTGGATAAGAGACGCAGAAAAAAACAACCTTGTTGTAGGCACTCAAGCAAGAATACTTTATCAAGATGCCCTCGGGAGAATGACTATAGCTTTAAAATTTAATGAAATGGTCAAAAACGGAGAAATAGGACCTGTTATGATAGGAAGAGACCATCATGATACAGGTGGTACAGACTCACCTTATAGAGAAACTGCAAATATAAAAGATGGTTCTAATATAATGGCCGATATGGCAACTCAATGTTATGCAGGAAATGCAGCTCGTGGTATGAGTTTGATCGCATTGCATAATGGTGGTGGAGTAGGAATTGGAAAATCTATCAATGGAGGTTTTGGCCTTGTATTAGATGGCTCAGAAAGAGTTGACAATATAATAAAAATGGCAATTCCATGGGATGTAATGGGTGGAGTTGCAAGACGTGCTTGGGCAAGAAATGAAAATTCAATAAATACTTCAATAGAATACAATATAAATTACACAGAAAATCACATAACCATACCGTATATAAGTGATGATGAAATGATAGATACATTAATAAATGATATAAAATAAAATAAAAAGTGAGGGAATTCAAAATGGCTTTTAGCAAAATTATAGAATGTGTACCTAATTTTTCTGAAGGAAGAAATATAAATGTTATTGAAAAAATAGTTGAAAACTTTAGAGCTAAAGATGGTGTAAAACTCTTAGATTATTCTTGGGATGAAGATCACAATAGATGTGTTGTAACAGTCGTAGGAGAACCTACACCTTTAAAAGATGCTGTTGTTGCCGCAATAGGTACAGCAATAAAAGAAATAAACATGAATGAACATAAGGGACAACATCCAAGAATGGGTGCTGTAGATGTAGTACCTTTTATACCAATAAAAAACTCAACAGTCGAAGAATGTGTTTCTCTTTCAAAAGATGTGGCTAAAGAAATATGGGAAAAATATGAAATGCCTTCATTTTTATACGAAAAATCAGCTTCTTCTCCAACAAGAAAAAATCTCGCAAAAATAAGAAAAGGTGAATATGAAGGTATGTTTGAAAAAATGCAGGAAGAAGATTGGCATCCTGATTTTGGAAACAATGCTCCTCATCCAACGGCAGGTGTTTGTGCTATAGGTGCAAGAGCACCTTTGGTTGCATATAATATAAATCTTGATACTTCAAATGTTGATATAGCTAATAAAATTGCAAAAAACATAAGACATTTAAGTGGCGGTTATAGGTTTGTAAAAGCTATGGGAGTTGAATTAAAAGACAGAAATATTTCTCAAGTTTCTATAAATATGACAGATTATACAAAAACTTCTTTGTATAGAGTATTTGAAACAGTAAAATTTGAAGCTAAAAGATGGGGAGTTAATGTAATAGGAAGCGAAATAGTGGGCCTTGTCCCTATGATGGCTTTAATAGAAAGTGCTGAATATTATTTAGGTCTTGAAGAATTTAAACCCGAACAAATACTCGAAACAAGAATTATGGAGTGATTCGAAAATTGAAAAATAATTTAATAATAAAAAATATAACTCAATTGGTTACTTGTTCTGGATTTGAAGCAAAAAAAGGAAAATCCATGAATGATTTAAACATAATAAACGATGGTTGTGTAATAATAAAAAATGGAATAATAGAAAAAGTTGGAAAATCAAAAGACATATTATCTCATATAGATGTATCAGAATATATAGTTATGGATTTAACTGGAAAAACTATGCTCCCAGGCTTCGTAGATTCTCATACTCATTTTATATTCGGAGGATATCGTGAAGATGAATTTGGAATGAGACTACGTGGTAAATCTTATATGGAAATAATGGAAAAAGGTGGAGGAATAATAAGAAGTGTAAATGCAACTAAAAATGCCTCTAAAGAAGAATTATATGAAATGGGTAAAAAAAGATTGGATGAAATGCTTGAATTTGGTATAACAACAGTGGAAGGAAAAAGTGGTTATGGTCTTGATCATGAAACAGAAATAAAACAATTAGAGGTCATGAAAGATCTAAACTCCACACACCCTATAGACATTGTAAGTACTTTTTTAGGTGCTCATGCCGTACCATCCGAATATAAAAATCGTGAAAATGAATTCATTGATTTCTTGATAGATGAAGTACTCCCTGAAATTTCTAAAAGAAATCTCGCAGAATTTTGTGATATTTTTTGTGAAAAAAATGTATTTGATTTAAAACAATCAGAAAAAATGTTAAAAGCTGGCAGAAAATATAATTTAAAGCCAAAAATCCATGCTGATGAAATCTATCCACTCGGTGGAGCTGGATTGGCTGCAGATATAAATGCAATTTCAGCTGATCATCTTTTGAATGCCAGCGACGAAGATATTAAAAAAATGGCTAAAAATAATGTTATTGCAACTTTATTGCCTTTAACAGCTTTCAGTTTAAAGGAAAATTATGCAAGAGCAAGATATATGATAGATAATAACTGTGCTGTTGCACTTGCAACAGATTTAAATCCTGGTTCATGTTTTTCAAATTCAATACCTTTAATGATAGCTATATCTTCAATATATATGAAAATGACTCCAGAAGAAACAATAACTGCTTTAACAATAAATGGTGCAGCCGCTCTTGATAGAGCTAATATAATAGGTAGTATAGATCCTGGTAAAAAAGCTGATTTTGTAATTTTAAAATATCCTTCATATGAATTTTTAACTTATAATTTTGGTGTAAATATCGTTGAAACAGTTATTAAAAATGGAAAAATTGTATTTCAAAAGGGGGAAATTTAAAATATGTTTAAAGATATGACTTTAAATGAATTTACAGAAAAAATAGCTTCTTCTGATCCAGTACCTGGTGGGGGAAGTGTATCAGCAGCGGCTTCTGCAATTGCCGCTTCTCTTTCAAAAATGGTAGCCAGTTTAACTATAGGAAAAAAGAAATATATAGATCAAGAAGCTACCATGAAAGAAATTTTTGAAAAATCTGAAAATTTAAGAAATATTCTCTTAGATTATATAGATAAAGATTCACAAGCTTTTAATGAAGTTATGAATGCTTTTAAAGCTCCAAAAGAGACTGATGAAGAAAAATCTAAAAGAACTACTTTAATTCAAAATGCAACTAAAAAAGCTGCTGAAGTACCTTTAAACATAGCAAAAATCTCTTTTGAAATTATGCAATTAGCCGAAGTAGTAGTTGAAAAGGGAAATAAAAATGCTATTACAGATGGTGCTGTTGCTGCAATGATGGCAAGAACAGGCATATTAGGTGCTCTATATAATGTAAAAATAAATCTTGGTTCTATAAAAGACGAAGAATATGTTCAAAGATTAAAAAAAGAAGTTGAAACTATCGAAAATCAGACTAAATTACTTGAACAAAAGATATTGACTAAAATAGATTTTTAAGTAATTTATAAGGGATTTCTAAGGTATTTTTAAGTCTAAAAAAGCATAATATAAATGTAATTAAATAACAGCAATAATCCCTTTCAAATAAAAGTTAGAAAATCCCTATTTAATGTTCAGGCCAGAAAGTATGCCAAGAAAACAAAGCATTTCCCGAAATATCGGGAAATGCTTTTTTAATACCGTAATTCTTCTTCTAATGCATGAACAAACTTTTCAACAAGTCTATGTTTTTCCAATGCAAGTTCATAACCTTTTTGAGTATTCATACCATCTTTTAATTTTAAAATCTTATCATAAAAATGTTCAATTCTTTTATTAAGTGTTTCTCCATTGTTATGCATTAAAACTCTTGAAATACCTATAGCACCTAAAGCATCTAATCTATCGGCATCTTGAAGTATTTTTGCTTCAATTGTCTTGGGAATTTTACCTTTTGAATATCTATGAACCATTATATTATAATAAACTTCTTCATGCTTGGGATAATTTATATTTATCAAAAATTTTTTAGCTATTTCAGCTCCCTTTTCAGCATGATCTATTTTAGGATTTTTTAATTCTTCATCTCTCGCAATATCATGTAATAAAGCTGATATTGCAATTTCTTCCATATCTCCCCCTTCAAAAGTTGAAATAAAAATAGAATTCTTTAAAACTCTAAATATGTGATCAATAGAATGCGTAATATGATACTCTTGGCTTAAAATATAATCTCTTGTTTTTTCAACAAAAATAGAATTCATTTATATCACTCCAATCTCAATCTAATAATATGATATCATTTTTAAGGTATAATTTAAATGGGGGTGATTAATTTGAAAATATTTAATATAATATTGATTCTACTTTTTGCAATTCCTTTCTCATATAAATATGATGATGGTATGTATACATATAAGAGTTTAGCTGATGAAGACAGTCAATTTGTAAAAATAGATGGTATAGATATACATTATAAAAAATATGGATCAAAAGATAAATATATAATACTATTACATGGATTTGGATCTGGCACTTATACATGGGATAAGACAATTAAAGAATTATCAGAAAAATTTACAGTAATATCTTTTGATAGACCTGGCTTTGGAATAACAGAAAGAGTTTTCAATGAAAATTTAAATCCTTATAACACAGATTATCATATAGAATTAATAAAAAAAATTATGGATGAATTCAAAATAAAGAAAACAACTTTAATAGGAAATTCTGCTGGTGGTTCTTTAGCAACATTGTTCACAAATAAATACCCGAATCTTGTTGAAAATTTAATTCTTGTTGATGCGGCAATATATACTGGCGGCGGTTCTCCAGATTTTATAAAACCTTTTTTAAATATTCCTCAAATAAACTATCTCGGACCAGAAATAAGTTCAAATTTACTTTTAAATGCTTCAGAAGATCTTTTAAAATTATCTTTTTATGATGAAAATAAAATAGATGAAAATACTTTAGAAAAATATAAAAAACCTTTAAAAGTTAAAGGTTATAAAAAAGCTTTTTGGGAATTTACAAAAGGAAGCAAAATGTATAATTTCGAATCAATCATTTCAAACATAAAAAATAAAACCATAATAATACATGGCAAAAAAGATGAAATAATACCTTATACAGATAGCATAAGATTATTTGAAAATATAGAAAATTCAGAATTATTTTTGATAGATAATTGTGGCCATGTTCCACAAGAAGAATGTCCTGAAGTATTTATAAATATTATAAAAAAAGCTATAAAATAAGCATGGTTAAAAAACCATGCTTATTTTTTATTCTGCACAATTCAAAGATGCTGAATATAGGGCTATTAAAGTTACTAATTGAGCTTTCATTATCTCATCTAAATTCAATTTTATCTTTGGTTTAAGTTTATCTTTTTCATTAAAATCAAAGTTCAATACAAAAGCCAATACAGTGTTTATAGTTTTACCGAACTTAAAACCTTTTGTATTTTTTATTATTTCATAAGTGTTCATAGTTTTTTTAAAATAAGAGTCAAGATCTTCATCATTTATAACTGCCAACCCTATCACAGGATAAATCATTTTCTCTTTAGACATATTTGAAGACTTTAAAAATTCAAATAATGTTCTACACTTATCCATATATAATCCTTTTTGATCGATTTCAAAAACCCCTAATAGTTGAGACAAGAATTGTAATTCTTTACCTTTTTTGAATTTTCTTTTCATCAAACTTTTGTAATAACTCTCTATATCTTCAAAGAGTTCTATCTCATTCTTTTCAGTGACCGAAAGTAAAACTGCAAGAGGATAATCATCTTCTGAACTTATAAAAAAATTTTTATTCTTCATGGTTAAATATATCTCAGAAGATTTACTTATAATATCATCTTTATCCGCCATTTCAATAAGAAAAAAAGAAACTATGGACAAATAAGAGCTATTTTCAAATCTCAACTTATTAAATTCCATATCTATTCTTTTTAATTCATCAAATTTTTCAGAAGAATTTTCATATTTTGAACAAAGCATAGCCGCAAGTTGATAAATTAAATATCCTTTATAATGAACAAATAATTTAGAATTTTCTTTTATTAATTTAACAGTTTCTTTAAATCTAAATTCATCAAATTCAGAATCAAAAATATAATAAATTAAAGCAATCAATTTGATAATCTCAGGATTTAAACGCCATTTTAAAAAGTTTTTTATCTTTTCATACTCTGTAAAATACTTGTTAAATGATTTCATAAAAATCTCTCCTATCCGATAATATAATAAACAATCGTAAAATATAAGGGGGATATACGTGAAAAATATAATATCTATAAAGCATAATAAATTAGAAGATTCATCAAATATAATGAATATTCATAAATATATTGTAGAATCTACAGAAAAATTAAAACCGAGAGTATCCTATATTTCAGCTGCTTCATACGATTCTTTTAAAGAAATAGAAGAATTCTATAAAATATACTCTGAAATACTCGGATGTAGTATAATCCCTATAACGCTTACAAATAAAGAATATGACTTTGAAGAACTTGAAAATATAATATATAACTCGGATATTTTATTTTTAGGAGACGGAGATATACTTCTTCTATATAACTACCTAATAAGTAATGGAATGGATATAATATTAAAAAATGCATATTTAAAAGGTATAAAAATAGTTGGAATTGGAGCAGGATCAAGTATATTATACAAAAACATACTGATAAAAAATAGGTCCAGTGCCCCAATTAAAATAAATGGATTGAATTTTTTAGATATATGCATAAATAACTTAGACTCAGAAGATTTGAAAGACGATCTCTTAAAATTAATAATAAGACAAAATTTAAGATGTTTACATTTAAGAAATGAAAGTGCTTTAGAATGGATCGATAACAAAATAAATAAAATAATCTCTTCTTCAAAGAAAAAATCTTATATGATAGAAAGAGACACTAATAACAATATTCAATACACAGAATTAATTTAATTAATAATAAGATACTATTATAGTATATAAAAATTAAATTAAAATTAAATTAAGAAAAAGATATGAATTTTGAAGAGTAAAAGCTACAAAAAAATGGACTGCCAGATAAAATAATTGGAACCTTATTATATCTGAATTGTCCATTTTTTCTAATATAAACTTAAAGACAATATCTTTAATTCTAACCTGAAAATTTTATATTACTTATTTTAAAAAGTTATTCATATTAATATACTATCATTTTTTGCACTTTTCATTTGTTTTTTTAAGTTTATTTTACAGACTCAATCTTACCTTAATTTATTTTTATATATTAATTAAACATTCTACCTATTTTCAAAATTATTAAAATATATCTTGATTTTTATATAGTTATCATTTTTTTCAAAAATATATCTTGCTTTATGTGATTCAAGTATTTCTTTAGATATATTTAATCCTATCTTATTTTCAAATAATTTTTCTGAATAAAAACAATCTATTTGTTGATTATCGATTATATTATCTAAACTTATATTTTCAAATTCTTTTCCAGAAATTTTTAACTCTAAGCAAACTTCATCTTTTTTGCTATTAAAAGTTGAAATTTCGATTATTTCTTCTTTTGACATTAAATTTAAACTATTAAAAATAATATCATTTATTACCCACTCAATTTTTAAAGGATCTATATAAATTTTTTGAATATTTGTCAAATTTAATTTTAATATTTTATTTTCATTTTCAGCTTTTTCTTTAAATAAATCATAACACTTTAAAATTAAACCATTTAAATCTTGAATTTTGTATATATAAAACATGTCAAAATCATCTATCTTTTTTATATTTATTAAATTAAAATTTAAATCAAACAAATTTTTAAATTTTAACTTTAATTTTTCAAATTTTGTTGTTTTTTCTAATTCTTTTTCTAACTCTAAAATATCGTCCCAAATATTTTTAAAATTAGTATTAGCATTTATTATTATTTCCGAAACAAAACTTAATCTCATCTTTTCAAATTCTTTTTGAATAGTTATATTCCTTAAAGAAACTATTATTCCATTTATATTTGAATTAATATCTCTAACTTTTGTCGAAAGTACATTAAAATAATATTCTTTATTATCAATATTAATTTTTAATATTTTATTCATTTTTTCATTTGTACCTCTTACAAAATTTGAAAGAATATCATAAAGATCTATACTTTTTATAACATCAAAAATATATTTATATTTAATATCTTCTTTTTTCTTATTAAAAAAGTAATCAAATTCATTATTAGATATTATAATCTTTAGTTCATCATTAAGAACTAAAATAGGATCTGGAATATTATTTATAAGTGCAGACGATTTATTTTTTTCATTTCCTAATTGATCCATTGCATTTATTTCAAAATTTTTTATTCTATCAGTCATCTTGTTAAATTCTTTTATTAAAATTTCGAGTTCATCATTAGATTTTATACTTAAATGTTCTCTTTTACTCATAGATTTTATTTCTTTGATTTCATTTATAAGTAAATATAAAGGTTTTAAAAATCTATTTATAAGATAATATGAAACTAAAATACTGAAAATTATAAATATAATGGATATTACAAATATTAATATTGTTAAATATTTACCTTTCATTACAAGTTCATTTTTAGAATTAAACATTGCCTTTTCATTAAGATTTATGAGATCATCTAAATTATTTATTAATTCATAATATATTGGATTTATATTTTCACCGTAAAACTTTTGATTTTCCAAAGAATTATCATTATTTTTTATATCCTCAAAACTTTTTAAAAAGTTTTTATAATTTTTATTTAAAAGTTCTACTAATTCTTTTTCTCCAATTTCTGTTATATTTAAAATTTCGAAAGAATAAGCCTTTTCAAAATTTATTCTTTCATTGTAAAATTTTTCTATATCTGCTACATTATAATTTTTTATAATATTCATAATTAAATTATTTTGTTCTTTTATAGAAAATTTCATTTCATTTAAAACTTTAACAGAATCATAATTATTTGAAATTAACAATTTAACATCAGAAGTAACACTTATCATATTTAAAATCGAAATTATCCCTATAAAACTTATTATCGCAGAAAGAATAAAAATCAAAAATATGAATTTTGATTTTAAACTATTAAACACATTATCACCTCAAAATATAAAAATCATTTATTTTTTATATCTTTTATAACATTTGAAATAGAAATTATTATAGCCATAAATTCTAATCTACCAAGTCCCATTCCTATTATTTGGACTATTTTTATAACATCAGGAACTTCATAACTAGTAATCCCAATTGAAAGCCCTACAGTTCCTAAAGAACTCGCAAATTCAAACATTGAATCTAACAATGGATATCCATTTAACACAAATATAAAAACTCCAACTAAAAAAGTTATTATATACATAGAAATAAAACTAAATATTTGATTTATATTTTTATCATTTATTATTCTTATTTCTCCCTGTCTATATACAGACCTTCTAAAATATGCATTTTTAACATATAATTTTTCTTTAATATTCCAATAAATATTTTTTAATATTATAGCTATGCGATAAAGTTTTATACCACCAGCCGTAGAACTAGTTCCACCACCTATGAGCATGAATAACACTAATAAAAACACACCCGCTATTGGCCAGTCATTATAGCTAACTGTAGAAAATCCTGTGGTTGACAATGCGCTTGTTAATTCAAAAATTGATATTCTAATACTCCTACCAAAATCATTATATAATTCACTAAATAATATAAAAGATAATAAAGGAACAAAAAAAACTAATAAAAATCCTAAAAATTTTATTTCTATATCATTTAAAGCTTTTTTTATTTTACCTTTTAATAAAATATAATGTGTGACAAAATTTGTAGTTCCAAGAAACATTAAAAATATCGTAACAGCTTCTATTGAAATACTATCCCAATACCCTATACTTTCACTATGAGTAGAAAAACCTCCTGTAGATAAAACTGCCATTGAATGATTAATTGCATCAAATAAATTCATTCCAGCAAGATAATACAAAATTGTTCCTAATACTAAATAACCTATATATATTTTTAATATTATTCTAGTTGTTTCAATTACATTCGGAACTAATCTTCCTTCTCTAGCTTCAGCTTCATATAACCCGGATCCTTCAGGTCCTATAATAGCAGACATCATAACAACTATTAATCCAGCTCCACCAAAAGCTTGCATTAAACTTCTCCAAAAAAGAAAAATTTTAGGAGTTGATTCGACTATTGCTACAGATAATCCTGTTGTCGTCCAACCACTCATAGATTCAAATAAGGAATCCAAAAAAGAAAAATTGTGATCCAAAAATTCTCGACCAAAATAAAATGGTAATGCACTTAAAAAAATGGTTAAAATCCAAGTTATAGTTACTATAAATGCGCCTTCTTTAATAGTTATAATGTTTTCTTCGCTTTTTCTTAAGAAAAAAATTCCTATTCCACCAATTAAAATAGTTAATATTCCAGGAAATAAAAAAAACTTAATAAGTTCATACTCTTGTGGAAAAAAAATTAATGATAACAATGGAGTAAACATTATGAAACCTACACCTGTTATTAAATAACTAACATATTTAAAAATTGTAAAATATTTTAATTTATTAAAATTTTGAATCATAAATTATCTCCTTAATTTTTTTCTTTTAAAAAAATACTTTCAAATTCTTTTTGATTTTGTACTGTTGTAACAGCTACTATTGAGTCATTAGATTTTAAAATAGTATTTCCTTTTGGAAAAATAACTTTCCCATTTCTAATAACAGAAACTAAAACAGAATTTTCTGGTAAATTTTTTGCAATACTTACAACACTTTTATTATCAGCAAAAGAATTTTCTGGTATACTTAATTCTACAATTGCCATATTTCCGCGTTTAAAAGTCATTAAAGTAACTAATTCTTTTGAAGTTATTTCATTTTTTATAAGTTGAGAAATAACTGAAGTACTACTAACAGCAATGTCAACCCCTAATTCTTCCATTACTTTTTCATTTTTAGGATTATTAACTCTTACGATTGTCCTAATTCCGTTAAAATTGTTATTAATAATTTGACATGCTACTAAATTATCTTCATCTTTTCCCGTTGTAGCAATTACAACATTAGTTTTATTTATTTCCGCCCCTTTAAGCACTTCCAAATCAGATCCATCACCATTTATAACAACTATACCCAAATCATTTGATATTTTTTCACATTTCTCTTTGTTTTTTTCAATTATTACAATATTATGATCATTTTTAAGTTTTTCTGATAAAAAATAACCTACTTTTCCACCACCAATTATTATTATATTCATTTTTAAAACACCTCTTTAAAATCAAAACTTATATTCAAATTGCTTTCCTTAGTCAAAAAAATTAAATTATCATCATTTATTACTTCTTTTATATCTTTCAAATACAATATATTTTCTTCTCTTATTAAAAAAAGAAATTGATAAGCAGAAGGTATCATACCATAAAAATTTTCTATATTCAAATTTTTTTTAGCTTTTATATTTATTATATTAAATTCTTCTGATAAAGGAAAAAATTTTATTTTCTCATCAAAAAGCATATTTGTTATTTGTATAGCATTTATTTCTGTTGTATTTATAATTTCCAAACCTAGATTTTTATATAATTCTTCTCTACTTTTATTATTAATTTTTGCTATAACTTTTTTTATTTGATATATTTTTTTAGCTATTTGTCCTGCCATTATATTTGTATTATCATTTTTTGTCATAGTCAAAACAGCGTCTGCTTTTTCTATACCAGCTTTTAATAATATTTCTTCATCTATTCCATTTCCGAGAATAGTTATTCCATTAAAAGATGCTTCTAATTTTTGAAACGTTGATTCATCATTATCAATAACTACAACATTATGATTTTTAGAAGAAAAATAATTAGCTAACTTAGAACCTGTTCTACCACAACCTATAACAATTATGTACATAATATACCTCCATTTTAATAACATTATATAGTATCTTTCTAAATTCTAAAAACGTTTATTTAAAGTAATTTTAAACGATGTTAAAAGGGATATTTACCCCCATAAGTTATAATTAAATTGTTAAGAAATAATAAATAACCATTTTCTGTTTTGTTAAACAACAAACACAAAAAAAGGAGGTAAATACCTTGAATAATTCTCAATTTTATCTTGATTTTGTTTATGATGAATACCTTAATAACCATTGTGAATCTAAATATCTTAT
>NZ_JASUSU010000078.1:0-6710 GCF_030445905.1 Oceanotoga sp.
TTTTATATTATAATTTTCTCTTAATAAATATTGTTGACAAACGTCTTCAAAAACAAATCCTGTATATTGATTTAAATATGGTTTAATTTTTTTATCATAGTTTTTCCCTTTGTTGAAACTACCCATTTACTTTTAATTATATCTTCTTGATCAAATTTATATTTTACTGGAACATAATCCACTTTAACGTTTGAAACAATATAATAATTATTTCCAATGTAATCATCAAACATAACCATTATTGAGATTTTTAAATTTTCTGTTTCTTCTATTTTTATTGCTAATTTAGGTTTTTCCGTTAATTCTCCAGTATAATCAATTGCTTCTGTATAAATATATGTTGATTTTTTTTCACTTAACAAATCAGTTGAATCAAAAGTATTCCACTCACTATGAACACATAAACTAATAAAAACAAATAAAATAATTGTTAATATTTTTTTCATATTCCATCTTCTAAAATTTAAATAATATATTTTTTATAATGTTTTCAATAGTCTTAACTCCTTCTACATTACAAGAGGTAAAAACTTTCATTATCTCTTTTTATTTTGATTTTTTCTTACATTTCCCAATTGATTTTTAAATTATTTAAAATTATTCTGTATTGCTAGTAGTTCTTCATAACCTCTGTTAAAATCAGAGTTATTTTCTTTATTAAAAAATGGTAATCCAATAAGTCTATAATTAGGATTTTCCTCTTTAATTATATTATTAAATCCATATTTTTTAGTTATTTTATTTAAAAATTCCTCTTTCCAATATTCTTTTCCACTTTTAAACAAATCACTTTTTCCTATAAATTGAGATCCTTTAGATTCTATAAATATTTGATAAAAAATTTCAGTTTTAGCTATTCCGACATTCTTTCTATCTTTTGTTTTTAAAAATAAAAGAAAATCTGGTTGAAAACCTCTCCCTTGTTCAAAATCATATATCTTGTAAACTTCTTCGTTTCTTAAAAGGTAAATTTCATCATATTTTTGTTCTAAATTTCCGATTGTATCTTTGATAAATACTATCAATTCTTTTTCTTCACTTGTTCCATGAAATGAATCTAAAACATACCAATTTTCATTTTTTAATTCTTCTGATATTCTTTCAGAACCTGCATCTTCCTCAATAGTTTTTGTTTTTGGTTCTACAAAAAACTTTTTAAAATTCCCTGCAATAAATTCACTACCAATTTTAGGTGTAATATTCTCTTTTAATTCTGTAAAAATATTTTCTAAAAATTTCAATACTAAATCTAATTTATCTCTATTATCAATATCATCATACATTGTATTTTGATTTACAATTATTTTTATATCAAAATCACCTAAAAAATCATCTTTTTGTAAATCCTCAATGCTATTTATATCTAATTCTTCTTTTAAATTATCAAATTGAAATAATGAATTTTCTTGTTTGGCTTTGATATTGATAGCTTTTTGAACTATATGTTTTTCAATATATTTGAATTTTTTAAAAATTGTTTTTGATCTTTTGTCTTGTAAGTTTATCCTTTGTGAATCTTCTTGTTTCTTAAAATTAAATTCCTGCTCTGTAAACTCTAATCCTTTGATTTTATAAGAACCAGAAAAGTCTTTTTTTATGTCTTCCAATGTCTTTTTTTTTCTATTTGGATTATCTATTTGTTTGTTATACCAAATTTTTACATTATTATAAAAATCACTATTTTTAAATTCCTCTTTAAGATCAAATGTTTTAACTATTTTATCATCTCTAATATATCCATCTTTTCTTAATTCTTCTTTTAAATGAGAAATATATCTTGAATCTTCATCATAAGTATGATAATATAATTCTTCTAAAATTCTTAACTCATGATTTAAATCATCATCAAATTTTCTTTTATTTTTTATTTTATCTTTATATGAAAAAGGAAAATATCTAACTCCTCTACCAATAAGTTGTTTTTCTTTAATAGTTGCTTCTGGAGTTTTTTTAGTACTCCCACCAGAATTTTGTCCTTGATAAAGTCTCACAATATCAAAAAGGTTTAAAACATCCCAACCTTCCGTAAGTCTATCAACGGTAAAAATGGCTCTAATATGATTATTTTTATCTTCTAAACTATTAAGTAATTTTTCTGTTTCTTCATCAGTTTCTTCTTTTTTGTTTTTGTTTGTTTTTGAATTTGTAATTATGGCATTCTTTTCCTGATAGTTTTGTTTAATCCAGTTTGCTATCTCACTAAAATTTATTTTCTCTTTTTTTATAAATTCTAAAAGTGTTTCTGTCCTGGATTTTCCCATTTCATATAGTGTGGGTTGTTTCGTTTGATAAATTTTATCTACAATATTTTTAAGAAAATCAAAATCACTTACTTTAATAGAGTCTATCCAATTTAAGAATTCTTCATAATCTGCTCTTGATTCATCAATAGTTTTACTTCTGAATAGTATTACTGTTTTAAAGTTTGCAATATCATTTTTAAGTGCAATTTTGTGTCTATACCATTGAAATAAAAGTGCTTGTAAAACTCTTTCTTTTTTATCTAAAGTAGAAGAAATAAGATTTATTTCTTTGGTATATCCTGCCTGTAAAAATTCTTTAAGCCCAAATTTATAGATAATTTTATCTTCATATTTTTTAGCAATACTTTCTGTTGCTGGAATTGTTGCTGTAAATTCTAAAAGCACATTTTTATTATTTTCTTTTTTGCCATTTTTATTCAAAATCAATTCTATAACCGTATGTTCCCAGCCTTTTTTTTCAACCTCTCTTGCACTTGTTCTGCCTGTAATTTCTTTGGGTATTAGCTCTTCTTTTTGTGCAACTTTCTTTTTGGTATGTGCATTTAGATGATGTGCTTCATCGGCAAGCATAACTATATTTTTACTATTCAAATCGTGCAAAGTAGTCTGATTTTCTCTTTGTAGGTGAATATCATTATAGAGTTTTTGAATAGAAGTAAATTTAATCTCTATTCCTTGCGGATTATCACTAAAATTTTCTACTTTTTTGATACTCACTGTTTTATTCTCTATTACAATTTTTTCTTTGAATAAATATTTATTATGAGTACTATTTATAAAATTATTTTCTGTTTTATCTACAATATTGTTTTGATTTACAAAGAAAAGAAAATGTCTATATCCTTGTTTGTAATAGTATAAAATCATAGAAGACATCAAAAGAGTTTTACCTGTTCCTGTTGCCATATTAAACATTAAATGAGTAGGTTCTTTTTTTAATTTAGATTTAGGATTTTGATGGAACAAAAAATTTTCCAAAGCTTCTTTTTGCCAATAAAACAGCTCATATTTAATATTATCCAAAATATATTTTGGTATCTCAAAAATTTCAGGATTAAAATTTTTTAAAGCTTCTTTTTGAGTATTTATTTTTTCATATAAATATTTAATATCCCCCATAATTACACACCTTCATTATAAAATTGTTTTGTTAATTCAATATCTTCTTTATTAATCCTAAATTTCTTATCTGTCATTTCCGTTTTGTTTACATACATTTGGTTGTTGTCAAGCATTGCTATAAACATTTTCTTTTGTTCATCCAAACTCAAGTTGATAAATTCTTCTTCATGGATAACCTTTTCTTTAAATTCTTTGATTTTAAGATTGTAGTTCAAGAAATATCTCTCATACATTTCATCAAAAAATGTGATAAGCTCCTCTAAACTCTCACAAGCAAATATTTTCTCTTTGGCTGTTTCATTCCATTTGGCAAGTTCAAAGTAAATGAAAGAATCGTCAATATTTTCTTGTGATAAAACCTTTTGATTTCTTTCATTACAAATTTCAATATGTTCATCTAATTGTTCAACCAATATAAACTTTCTATCTCCACCATCTTCTTTATTTAATGCAAGTGTTGCATGTCCTGTTGTTCCACTTCCTGCATGAAAATCAAGAATAATGTCATCATCAGAAGTCATTATTTTTAAAGTATCCAATACCGTATAGAGAGATTTTGGAAAACTGAAATTTTGATTTCCTATTATTTTTTCTAATAATCTTATGCCCTGGTGATTTGCATTATATTTTTTGTCTGACCAAACAGTCGATACTTTTTGTCCTTTATCAATTCTATATTTTTCATAAATGACTATTTTTTCATTTTCTTTAATTGCTATCAATTCGCCTAGTATTTTTTCAGCAGAAGGTTTTGATAATTTCCATGTCCTTTCTTGACCACTATTTGTTATGGGGTAAACTTCAAAATAATCTTTTCTTGGCTCTGTAGTTATAATTTTTAAATGTTTATCAACATATAATGGGTACCAAAAAGATTTTTTGTTTTTTCTTAAATTTGCATCTCCTCCACCAACCCTAACAAAGTTTTTAAGTTTATATTTGCCTTTTTCATCTTCTTTATTAAAAGTTTTTAAAACTGCCTCGTCTAAAATTACATTGTTAAATTTTGCTGAAGTGCCTTTTTTTGCATATACAATCATAAAATCATTAATTGTAGAAAAATACTTAGCTTGATTTCTTCCCATAGGATTATTAACAACTGAAATAATCCCTAACCTGTTTTCTTCTCCAAAAATTTCATCTGACAAAACTAACAAATAGCCAATTTCAAAGTGGTCAATCGCAATAGCAATAAAACCATCATCTCTTAATAATTGTTTTCCGGCTTCCAATCTATTTCTCATAAAAGTTAACCAGGTAGAATGATTGAAAGTGTTGTTATATGTAAAAATATTTGCATCTCCTCCTGTATTATATGGCGGGTCAATATAAATTAGTTTCACTTTCTCTGCAAATTGCTTTTTGAGAGAGTGCAAAGCCAGTAAATTATTTCCTTTGATAATCAAATTTTCTTTGATCGTTCCTTCTTCATCTCTTTTGATTTCTTTGACTTCTTGTTCTCCATTTTTGGTAAATCTTTTCCAGTTTGTAAATGCTTTATGGTCAAAAAGTCTGTCTATTTCATCATGAGCTAAAACTTGATTGAAAAATATTTCTTTCCTTTTGGATGTTTTTTTATTATAAGTATCAGCTTTTAATCCTTGATTTTCTTGTGTTTTGGTAACTTTTTCATCATATTCAAAATAAACATCTTCTCCTTCTTCTGTACTTTGTCCACCTTCTAAAACACAATCTTTATAAGGCCAATCTAAAACAATATCATTAGTATCTTTTAAAAATCTTTTACCATCAGTTAAGCCTATTCTATTTTTATACGCAGTAAAAGAATTATCTACCTTGTTTTCTTCCATAAAAAAACGAAAATCATTTGTTTTAAATACATATACATCTTTTATTTTCACAAAAAACTTTTCTCTCAAGTCTTTTTTCTGAAGTAGTAAATCAATGACTGTTTCATCAATCTTTTCTACCAAATCCAAAAGAAGAGTTTGATTTAACTCTGTTTTATCTTCATTCCAAATTCTTTCATCTTTTTTTAAAACTTCTTTTATTAATTTTTTTAAATTTGTATTATTCATATTTACCTCCATTCATTTATCATTAATATAAAATTAGCTTCTCATTTAAAACATAACAAATCAATTATATAAATTTTTTAATTTTATACAAGTTATAATCCTTATTTTTACACTAATTTTATAGATATAACTTAAAGTTTTATCCTAATTAGTATTCCATAATCTATTCCTCTTAGAAAATTAAAATCTTATTAGAACATTTGACTATATCTTATATAATTTAATAAAAAAAGACCTATCATTTAAGATTGGTCTCTTATTTCAATATTTATAAATTCTTCTAAATAAGTATAATCTTCTGTATTAATAAGTTTATCCCCATAAATTACATTTGAAAAAAAATCATCTTTTTTATCTTTTGATAAAACAATAAATACTTTTTGGGGATTATCTAATTTTTTATTATATAACAAAGTTTTAGGGATACATTTGCTTCCTTTTATAAAACCTAATATATAACTACCATCTCCAGTAACTATATCACAATATACATTATTACTACTAAATCGTTCCTGTATAAATATAGTATCTTTAAATAAATCTTGTAATTTTGGAAGTGCTTTGATTTTCTTTCTTATAGTACCTTTTATTTGTTTTGAAAGTATGGAAAAATATTTTATACTTAAAAGTTTTAGAATTCGCTTTTTCAAAAAATTTTTTCGGCTCCAAAACAGTTTTAACTCCTGTTAAATGTAGGAAGTTATCTTCATTAGCAGATAAAATATAATATTTATCAACTATAAAATCCTTTGAGACTATTAAATATTCTTTATTAATAAAAATTTTTTTAAAATTCACTGATTCACTCGTAATAACTTCTAAAAATCTTTCTTCAAAAGAAATTGACATTATATTTCTCCTTAAAAAAAAGGATGACAAATGTCATCCTTTGGTATTTTTAGCAGTTAATTTTCTGCGATTGGTATGAGTTTAATGTCTTCATCCCGACACTAGAATTATATACCTTTTATAATATAAAAGTCAAGTGGAAATTTTTTATTTTTGAATTTATTAGTTAGTTTGGTGATTTATTATGCATTACTTTATTCTTTTTTATTTTACCATTTACAATAGGGTTTTACAAATCTTAAATCTATGATTTAATGGGTGAAAATAGATAAAATTTTATATAATTTCATTTATTGTAATTAATTTAATTTTGGAATTATTTCTTGAAAATTTTATTATTTCTTCTGTAAATCCTGTTTTTGAAAAAAGATAAAAGTATTTTTCTGTGAAATTTAATAAATTACTTTTTTCAAGTAATTGTTCATATACTTCTATA
>NZ_JASUSU010000079.1:0-6703 GCF_030445905.1 Oceanotoga sp.
TCAGCAGAAAACTTCTTTCTCATATCTTTCACTCCCCTTCGTATATGATTATACTCTCTACTTTCTAACTGTCCAATCCTTCAGGGGAGCAGTATAAAACCTTTAACTAACTGTTGAACATAAGGCGAAATATTCATTATTGCCATTCCATTATTCAAAGTTGCAATAAGAAAACCACCTAAAATTGTCCCGAAAACCCATCCTTCACCACCAAACAAACTTGTACCTCCTATAACAACCGCCGCAATGGCATCTAATTCATAACCCACTCCCGCATTAGGTTGGGCACTTCCTAATCTCGAAGTTAAAACCATTCCACCTAGTGCTGCGAAAAATGAACTTATAGCGAAAACAAAAATCAATATCTTTTTAATTCTAATACCTGATGCATATGCTGCTTTTATATTTCCTCCAACTGAATATACACTTCTTCCAAAAGTTGTATAAGATAGGACAAACCAAACTATTATTCCTGAAGCAATAACTACAATAAAAGGAAAGGGAATACCAAAAAGGTAACCTTGTCCCAAAAAATAAAAACTTTCTGGTAATCCCCAAATAGGTGCACCATTAGTGTAAATCAATAATAAACCTCTCCCAATTGACATAGAGGCCAAAGTAGCAATAAATGGAGGTAATTTCCCATATGCAACTAAGGCACCATTAAATATTCCAAATGCTATACCGGCAATTAAAGCAACTAAGGCACCTACAAAAACATTACCATTAGCTGATAAAGTAGTACCAGCAAAAATAGCACCAGCTAAACCCGCTACAGAACTTACTGATAAATCTATCCCAGCACTTAAAATAACAAACATTTCTCCTAAAGCAAGTAAAATATTAACTGAAGATTGCTTAGCTATTGTTAAAAAATTTGACGAAGTAAAGAAATATTCACTCTCTTTAATTGAAAAGAAGATTATTACCCCTATTAAGCCAAAAATAACCCCATATTTCCTTATAAATTCTAGTCCTTGAATTTTTCTATTTTCTAGTACTTTTTCTTGAACAGATGTTTTTTTCAACTTCATTCCTCCTTCCCTTTAACAGCAAGCGATAAAATTTCTTCTTTTGTTGAAAATTTAGGATTAATTTCTCCTGATATTCGTCCCTCAGACATAACTATAACTCTATCACACAAATTAATTACTTCTTCCATATTCGATGAAACCAATATAATAGCAACATTATTTTTTGATAATTCATTAATCAACTTATATATTTCATATTTTGCTCCAACATCTATACCTCTTGTCGGTTCATCCAAAATCAATAATTTTGGTGAACGAATTAACCACTTACCAATAACAACCTTTTGTTGATTTCCACCGCTTAAATTTTCAACTTTTTGATTTAAATTTTTTATTTTAATATTTAATTCTTTTACAATTTTAGTAGCGGAATTTTTTTCTTTTTTATTATTTAAAATTCCAAATTTTGAAAATATATTAAGATTTGGTAATGCATGATTTTCTCTCATACTTCTTTTCAAAACTAATCCTAATAAATGTCTATCACCAGGAACATAATATATACCTTTATCAATTGATTTTTTTGGATTCTTTGGCATAAATTTCTGATTATAATAATTTATACTTCCTTCAAAAAATTTTCTTAAACCAAAAATCGTTTCAGCCAATTGAGAACTACCACTTCCTATTAAACCTGTAATTCCTAAAATTTCTCCTTCACTTACTTCAAAAGACACTCTCTTAAAAAATTGTGATGATAAATTTTCAACTTTTAAAATTACTTTTCCAATTTCTTTGCTTGTTTTTTCTGGATATCTATTATTTAAACTTCTTCCAACCATCTGAGATATAAGATCATTCAACCCAACGTTAGAAATGTTAGAACTAAAAACCAATTCTCCATTTCTTAAAACTGTAACTCTATCAGCAATTTCAAATATTTCTTCTAATCTATGTGAAATATACAAAATTGTAATTTCATGCTTTTTTAAATTTTTTAATACTTTAAACAATGCCTTCGTTTCATCTAAAGACAACGCTGCTGTAGGTTCATCCAATATTAAAATTCTTGGATTAACTGACAAAGCTTTAGCAATTTCCACTATCTGTTTATCACCTATACTTAATGATGAAACCTTTGCATCAGGAGGAATGTGATTTATTCCTAATTTTTTAAATATTTCTTTTGTTTGAGACTTCAAAATAGATTTTTTAATAATTGGAATATTTCTGTTGTTTACTTTCCACCTTCCTAAAAATATATTTTCATATACACTTAATTGAGGTACTAAACTAAATTCTTGATGAACTATCATAATACCTTCTTTTAATGCTTCTGTTGGAGAATAAATTTTCCTTTTCACATTATCAACAAATAATTCTCCAAAAGTTGGGGAATATTCTCCTGATATGATTTTCATTAAAGTGGACTTTCCCGCGCCATTTTCGCCAACAATAGCGTGAATTTCTCCCTTGTAAATTTCTAAACTAATATTCTTCAAAACTTTAACTCCAGAAAATGATTTACCGATTCTCACAATTTTTAAAATAGTTTGATTCATTAAAATTCACCTCTAATTCTATAAACTCATACTCTTCTTATCCCAGGATCTGTGAAAACATCATATTCATCATAACTTGTAGTTGAAAATTCCGATATTACTGCTCCATCTTTACCAGCAATAAACCAATGTAAAGTATTAGGAGGTAGTGTATATTGTTCGCCAGGTAATAACACAATTTCGTGCCAAACAGTAAAATATTTTTTCTTATTAAATGGTATAAATCTTTTTCCATAAGCATTCTTAGTAGGTTCACCAGGGACATATAAATAAACTTTTCCCCATCTACATCGAAAGGTTTCTTCTTTTCCTTGATAATTAAGATGTAAAATAGGAGGATGTTTATGTTCGGGACATATTTGGTTTGGTAATAGTACAATTTCCTTTGCACAAACTCTATTGGTATTTACATAAACTACTAATTGTAAACCTATATTTTCAGGTTTTCCCAACCCTAAATCTGTTATTTCCATTTTTTCAATCTCATCTTTTGTTAAAATAATATTTGCTTTTCTAATTATCTCTAATGCTTTTTCTTTTAATTTTAAACTATTCATAATTATCATCTCCCTAGAAAATAATGGAAAACGTTTTCTCAATTTTTCGTTTCAATTTTACAAAAAACTATGAACATAAGTCAAATTGATAATTACTTAAAATTAAACATTTTCAATGATATTTACTTAAAAAACTAAATTAAAGAAAAATTTCTTAATGTTTCTTTAATTTTCAAAATTTTAATTTCTGTAATCCAAAAAAGCATTATACTTCTTTACTGAAGAAATGGAAGGGGAAAAAGAGTAAAGTAATTATATAAAGAGAAACGTTAACTATAGCTAGAAAATTCTCTGCAAAAGAAAAAAATCATTGTTATCAAAAAACTTTCCAATGAAAAAACTGTTTTCCAAATTTGCAGAGAACATGGAATTTTTTAAGCTTAATCTTACAAATAATCTGATGGATTTCTTGAAGGTATAAAAAAAGCTTTGGGGAATAGAAAATTTTTCTAAATTTAAACAATTTAAACATAAAATTGAAGAACTTGAAAAAGTCACTTTCTAATAAACTATTGTCATTTAAACATAAAAACATAAAACAGCAATACATTCTAGCGGTACAAATAGTCATATTATTTTCTAGCAAAGATTTTAGAATTTCAAAAAATAAGGTATTTTAAAGTTAGCTAAATACATGTTACTACAAACCTAAGAAATATAGTTGAGAAACAAATGATAAGGATTTAGAAAATAAAAATCATTAAACTCAAACGTGGACATCCATATTGAGGATAAAACAGGTGTTTACAAGTTACGATAATCCAAAAAGGTAACGCGACCACAGGAAGATATCTTAAATGCGTAGAAAAAAGAGGTATAATTGGTGATGAGATGAATTGAGAAAAACTAGTTGAAAAAAGGTATTTGAAAAATTTTACAATAGGTATATTCACATAGAACTCTAGGGTATAGAAGGCGAGGGAAGTATACAAAGCATTAATGAGATTACACAAAATTATTTGATTTTTTGATCTGTTTGTTGATCATTACAATATTTAAAATAACCAACATTTTTATTCAATCTGCTTAGAAAAAGCAACACCCATTCATATCAACAGATGCAACCGTTGAATCAGCAAAATCCACGATTTCTTTAAATCTTTTGTTTTTAACCAAAATATGGTTTCCTATTAGATCTGCATGAAATAATTTAAAATTGTATTGTTATATTTTTCTATACCCATTCTTTCAAAATGAACTTTATGTAATTTTTTTAATTTTCAGACAAAAAATATAATTATTTATATTATTCAAAATATATTTTAGTTTATATCTATAATACTTAATCCATCTTTTTAAACTTACTGTTTTCAACTTATCTAAGTCTAAATTATGAAACTTTCATAGAATAAACCTAAAGGAGTCCCAAAAATAAATTCGCAGACTAATATATGAAAACCACTAACATATCCCGAATAATATTTTTTACATTTTTTACTTCTATCCATCTTTCTCTTGTAACATCCGTTTTTTCTCCTCATTCTACTAATCCTACAACAACCGCAAATCTCTTCGGGGTTTTTTCTTTTCGATATGAATAAAAATATCCAATATTTTTAAATGTATCTATCATTGAAACTTCAATATTCCTTACTCCAATTTCTGCAATTTGCTTTTCAACTATTTGCCATAAATTTATATAGAACTTTCCATGTTTTTCAATGACATAATTTCCCCCAAATTTCAAAACAAATTTTTCTGCAACATCTTTACCAACTTCAAAACTTTCTGGACCAATTGATGGGCCTATACTTACAAAAATATTCGATGGATCACTTCCAAACTTATTAACCATTTTTATAATCAAGTGTTTAGGAGTTTCAATCAATGTTCCTCTCCAACCAGAATGTGCAACACCAACAACATTTTTAATAGGGTCATATGCAATTATAGGCACACAATCTGCATATTTGGTAACTAAATAAATTCCTTTAACGTCAGTTATCAATCCATCTGTTTCTTTTATGATATTTTCATAATATTTATTAGTCAGCATTTCTTCACTTACATACTCAATGTTATTCCCATGAACTTGATTTGTAAAAACTAGTTTATTTAAACTCAATCCCAGTTTTTCGAATAAAACCTTATAATGCTTATCAAAATCTTCATTATTAAATGACAAATCTAATTCTTTAATTTTTTTGTCTTCTAATCTTACTTTTCTTGTGGTTACAAAATGGTTTAATTCTCTAAATTGTAAAAGCAATCTTGACTTGCATATGGTAATCCCATAGATTTCCTTACATATATAGTTACCTATTTGCATACTTATCACCTATAGCTTTTCAATTTTAAATTAAACAAAACATTAAACAAACTAAAAATAAAAATAATTATTGATACTGACAAAAAAGAAAATTCAAACGAATATGTATCTGCTAATTTTCCAAATAAAGGGAAAATCAATATCATATAAAAACTATATACCATAGAACACATAGAAAGGATTGTAGCTCTTTTTTCACTAGGTATATTTTTATTAACATAGTCGTTATATACAATCACCAATACACCTATAACTCCACCCATGAGCATATTAAAAACATAAGGTATATTAGATATTAATCCAAAAGAAAATAAAGAATATAAAATTGGCAAAACAATAAGTATTTTTTCAAATCCAAACTTTTTCTCTATTTTGTGTGTAAAATAAGAAATAGTAGCACTAATTATCCCCGAAACAGCCATAACTAATCCTATTTGAAATTGATTTATTCCAATAGACAAAAAATAATTTTGTAGATAGAAAAAATAAGTAGTTCCTATTACAAAAATTCCCTCTACAAAAAATATCAAATATAACACTTCTTTTTTATTTTTTAAATATTTTAAACTTTCAGACGCGTTCACAAAAACTGCTTTAAGTGATTTTATTTGGTGTTCCTCTCTTATATTGGGTTCTTTAAATGTTAAAGATTGAATAATGGTTATTAATCCCAAAATAATAACATAAACAAAAACAAATTCATACTTTATTTTAGCAATATACCCACCTAAAACATATCCACTAATCATACCTATTTGAGTTATTAATTCAATTTTTCCAGCAATTTTCATGTAAACTTTTTCTTTATTAATTTCCTTTAATGAGTCATATAAAAGAGCCTGGCCTGCACCAGATTCAAGATTATACGACAAAGCCATTAACGCCATTGCTAATGCAAAATGATAAAAATTGTTACCAAACAACATACTTATATTCGAAATTACCCATATTACTCTTCCTAAAGTTCTGCTTGTTTTTCTTCCAAAAATGTCTGCAATTGCTCCGGTTGGAACCTCCATTAAAAAAGAGGTAATATGAAATATTCCTTCTAATATTCCTATTTGTGTCAAACTCATCCCTTTATATGCTAAATAGAGCATCCATACAGTAGCTATTAAATTAAAATTATTTAAAAAAGAATAAATATATTCCCTAAATATGTTCTTATTTAATTCAATTTTATATAAATTGCTCACCATATTCCTCCATATTAAAGTAAATATTCATTAATTAAATTATCTTCTGTAATGCACCCCGAAAAATTGGACAGAAATTACGAAACTTTTGTAAAACTTAGATATTCTTCATATACCTCCCGCGGACTTCTGTATTTCAACGCAC